>CAZPNN010000228.1:0-2507 GCA_964587605.1 uncultured Chromatiaceae bacterium | reverse complement strand
ATATCGAGGCCCTGCGACACTACCGCGAGAAGGCCCGCTTCCAGAACTGGCTGCCGTACCTGCGCACCGAGATCTACCGGAAAATCTACGACCAGGCGATCTGGCCGAAGAATCTGCCGGCGATGGACGATGCCGGCACTGAAAAAGTCTTCGAGGACTCTGTGAAGGGCCTGCTGGCCCGTGGCTCCTTCACCCCCAAGTCCCGGTAGGAGCGGCTTCAGCCGCGACCCCGGCATGCAATCCGTTCCGCCCCGCTCCGAATTCACCCTCGGCTGGAAAGTCCTGGTTGCCGCCATGCTCGGCGTCGCCTGCGGCGCGTCGCCCATTCCGTACAACGCCATCGGCTTCCTGCTCGGTCCGCTCCACGATGAGTTTGGCTGGTCGTTTCGGGATATCAGCCTGGGCCTGACCATCTGTGGCATCGCCGGGTCACTCCTCGTGCCGGTGTACGGCTCACTCAGCGACCGGCTCGGCGTCCGGCCAGTGGCCCTCTTTTCCCTGCTGGCCTTCGGCATTTCCTTCGCCACACTGGCCCTGATTCCCGCCTCCCTAAGTGCCTACTGGCTCATGTGGCTCATCGTCGGCATCGTGGGCTTCGGCTCCACGCCCGTGACCTGGACGCGGGGCGTGAACCTCTGGTTCTTCCGCCGGCGGGGCCTTGCTCTCGGTATCACGCTGGTTGGCACCAGCCTGACCGCCATCCTGGTGCCGCCGCTGGCGGCCTACTGCGTCCAGCGCTTTGGCTGGCGCCTCACATTCCCGATCCTCGCCCTCCTGCCACTGCTGATCGCGCTGCCCGTCGGGATCCTGCTGTTCCGGGAACCGCTTCCTGAGCAACGCCCACCCGAACTGACCGTGGATGGCGCACTGCCCGGCGTCACACTGCGACAGGCCGTCACGGGCTACCGCTTCTGGCTGATCTGGGTCTCGGTTCTGTTCGTGGCCTTCGCCTACGGCGGTGTTTTCGTGCATCTCGCCCAGATGCTGATGGGCCACGGGTTCACGCTCACGGCCGCGGCAGGCGTTGTCAGCACCCAGGGACTCGCCATCCTCGTGGGTCGCATCGGCACAGGCTATCTGCTGGATCGCTTCTGGGCGCCGCTGGTAACCCTGCCCCTGCTCAGCGCCCCCGCAATAGCCTGCTGGCTGCTGGCCGGCGACGGGCTCACCACGGGACTCGCGGTGATGTCAGCCGTCATTCTCGGCCTGGCGACCGGCGCCGAGACGGACCTGATCGCCTTTCTGGCGGGCCGCTACTTCGGCATGGCCCACTACGGCAAGATCTACGGCATGCTCTACCTGCCCTTCGGGCTTGCTTCGGCGGTGTCACCGGCCGTGTACGGCTGGGTGCGGGACAGTACGGGGAGTTACGACGCCATGTTGTACGTGGCGATCGGGTTGTTCATCGCGGGGGCGGTGATGCTGCTCGGGTTGGGCCGGTATCCGGATTTTCGGGCGGCTGGTGAGCGGGTGGGCTAGCTAAAAGAAACGCGCAATCTTAAGGCCAGCCGCTTTGCCCGCAAATGTGGCCATAACGATGCCAATTGCGGCATCTGCCGTTGGCCGCCCTTGACTGAGAATCAGACCAGTCTATAGACTAGTTTTTGATAAAAAACACGCTGCAAGGAGAAGGCGCCCATGAAGACTGAAATCGGTGCGTATGAGGCGAAGACCAGGCTTCCCGAACTGCTCCGGCAGGTTAAGGCAGGCAAGCGCTTCACCATTACGAACCGGGGCCGGGCCGTGGCTGATCTCGTACCCAGTGAGGATTCTGGCCCCAGCAACCCGCGGGCCGCAATTGGCAAGTTCCAGGCCTTCATGCGCGCCAATCCGGTCAAGCGTCGAGCGAACGTCCGGGCACTGATCCGGGAGGGCCGTGAGTGAATTTCGTCCTCGATGCCTCAGTGACGATGTCATGGCTGCTTGCCGACGCGAAACCCGCAGACCAGCGCTATGCAGCGTCAGTACTCGCCGGCCTGGCGGAGAATGACATTGCGGCCGGGGTCCCTGTGACCTGGGGACTGGAAATTGCCAATGTTGTCGCACGTGCTGAAGCCAGGGGCTTGGTGACAGAGGCGCAAAGCGAAGCATTCCTGGAAATGCTCGCAGGAATTCGCATCCGCGCGGATGCTGCGACGTTTCCGCGGGCCCTGGTTGAAACCTTGAGCCTCGCGCGACGGTATGCTCTGTCTTCCTACGATGCTTCGTATCTGGAATTGGCGCTGCGCCTCGGACTGCCGCTGGCCACGCTCGACAGTGCGCTGCTGAAAGCGGCCCGGAAGGCCGGGATCAGCCGCTTTACCAGGGCGTGACGGGGCCGCGAGATCGCAAACTACGCCGCCGGTTCGCGAAGGTTGTAATCGTATGACATGAAGGAAAGGGCCGGATGAACCGGCCCTTTTTCGTCCAAGGTCGCGCCTGAAGGCGCTCCTACGGCAGCGCGGAATCGCTACTTCGTCTCGCGCTCCATCAGCTTGTCGACCAAGCCCGCCGACACCTCGGCGTAG
>CAZPNN010000227.1:0-3682 GCA_964587605.1 uncultured Chromatiaceae bacterium | reverse complement strand
TGAAGATCTCGACCGGCTTCTCTGGCACCAGGACGAGCCGTTTGTGAGCACCAGCATATTTGCCGGGTGGTGCGTTTACGCGCTGGCCCGCGAGCAGGGCGTCAAGGTGACCCTCGACGGGCAGGGGCCGGACGAGATGCTGGGTGGTTATGTTCCGACCATGTACCCGTCGCTGCTCCTGGATAACCTGGTCGACCGGGACCTGCTGGCCGCGCGGAACAATATCCGGGGACTTCACCAACTGCTGGGCATTACGTACCGGAAGATCGGTGCCGACGTCGTGCGTGAAGCGGGATCAGGGCTGATTCCGGGGCGCCTCATGCCATCGGTGCGCAAGGCGCGGACGATGCTGACGCCAGACTTTATTGCGCAGGGCATGGCAGGCTCGATCGTGCTTCGGCGGCGGGACAGGCTTCCGGACTGGAAACGCCAGTTTGGCGGCACGCCCTTCGATCAGAAACTGCTGCAGGCCACGATGCACGAACCGCTGCCCGGGATCCTGCGGCAGGTAGACCGCAACTCGATGGCATTTTCTGTCGAGGCGCGGCTGCCGTTTCTGGATCATCGACTGGTCGAGTTCACGTTTGCGCTGCCTGTACGCCAGAAGATCGAGAATGGCATCTCAAAGCAGGTCTATCGCCGGGCGCTCAATGGCGTCATTCCGGACGTGATCAGGGACCGGGTCAGGAAGCTCGGCTTTGTGACCGCGGAGGCCGACTGGCTGCGCGACGAGGCGGGTGGCGCCTTTGCGGCCACCTTCACCAGCATCCCCGTTCGTGCGCCCTACCGCCGGGGGTATGTGGAGACATTGTTTCAGCGCTTCAGGACCGGAGCGACTGCTTATGAGTCCATGCTGTGGAAATTATTCAACTTGGAGCAGCTGCGCCTGAAGGGCAGTCTGGAATTCCCCGAAGGGAAGGCACTCGATCAGAAGGTTCGGGTCTGCGTGATTTCCCCGGGGATTGTGCACGCGGAGACGCGAACGATAGCGATCGCGCCGCACCTGGATGAAGTTCACTTTGTTGACATCCTCGGCACGGCGGATCAGCGCAATCTCGAGCATCATGGCATTCATTATCACTCCCTGCAGGAAGAAGGGGGTTCGTCATTTGCGAGCGTCAAACTGCGGCGATTGCTGGCGAAGATCCGGCCCGACGTCATCAGTTGTCACTACGGTCTCGGCGATCATTTCTTCAATGCCATTGCCGCCAACCAGTGTCCCGTCTCTGTCGTCGCCATGGGGACAGACGTTCTGCATGGCACAGGCAGCGTCAAGCTGTCCGCGGTTCAGCGCCTTCTGTCGAGAATGGGACTTCGGCGTGCCGGTTCCATCAGTGCCAAGAGTCGCTACCTGGCCGCTGAGCTCAGCCGGATGGGCATCCGCTCGCCCATCGATGTCAACTACTGGGGCTGCGATCTCGGCCATTTCAGGCCCGGGCCGCGATCGGCGGCGCGCGCCCGGCTTGGCTTGCCTGACCGTACGAAAATCGTGCTGAGCCCCAGGGCTGTACAACCGATCTACAATATCGATCTTCTCGTGGAGGCCTTTCCCGCCATATTGCGCCGCTGGCCAGACGCGCTGCTCGTGATCGTCGGGCGCGCCGAGCCGGCGTACGAAGCGAAAATAGTGAGCGCGGTCACGCGGCTTGGTCTGGCCGCGCATATCCGGCTGGCCGGGAATCTCAGGGAGGACGTCTTGCTCGACTACTACCAGGCCAGCGACCTCGTCGTCTCGGTGGCGAGCAGCGAGGGCTTTCCCAACACGGTGCTCGAGGTCATGGCCTGCGGTGTCCCGGTGCTGGTCGGCGACCTGCCGCAAGTCCGGGAGCTGCTCACCGACGGCATCAATGCACGCCTCTGTCCCATCAGTGTTGCGGGAATCGAGGCGGTGATGGCCGGGATGCTGGCGGATCCGGAAGCCGCCGGCCGCATTGCTGCCGCGGGCCGGTTAACCGCCACGGAGTCTGGTGATATAGCGCGTAATGGGCAACGCCGGGCCGGGGAATTGCGGACACTGGCTGCTGCCGGCAAGAGGCAGGGCTTGCTGTCATCCCTGTTGTACAGGCTTGCGCTTCGTGCGTACCAGTTCACGCGGTTTCTCGGGTTCCATCGTCCTAAAGTCCGCCGCTGGCTTAATTGACGATAGTCGAGCAGCACATCATGGCGACCCTTACAGACCGCATCACGAACCGCCTGCGCTACACGCTGTTCCCCGGGCCGGTTGGGGAAGCGCTGTTCCGGATGTATCGGCTGGGAAAGACGCCGTGGCGCTGCCCCCTGTGCGGCTACCACGGTCCCTTCATGGACTCCATCGCGCCGTGGGGCAATCGCTCGCACGCCATGTGCCCGCGCTGCGGGTCCAACGAGCGCGGCCGACTGCAGCATCTGGTTGTGGAGGAGTTGCGCGAGCGCCTGCAGCTGTCGCAGATGACGCTGATACATTTTTCCCCCGAGCGGGCGCTACAACCCTACTTTCGCGAGGTCTTCAGAAGTTACCGCACGGCCGGGCTCTGGAGCGAACCTGTCGACTTCCCCGCCGACCTGACGGCACTGCCATTCGCGGACGGTTCCTGCGACTGCATCTTCGCCTCCCACGTGCTTGAACACGTGCAGGACGACAACCGGGCGTTGGCCGAGATCCGCCGGGTGCTTCGGGCTGGCGGTATCGCGATACTGCCGGTGCCGATTGTCGAGGAGCGAACGATAGAGTACGGAGCCCCCAATTCAGGCGAGGCCGGCCATGTCCGGGCGCCGGGACTGGACTATTACGAGCGTTACCGAAGTTACTTTTCAACCGTGGAGATCTGGAGTTCGACCCAGTTTCCGGAGGAATTCCAGGTCTTCAATATCGAAGACCGCACCGGTTTTCCAACGGCACTAAGCCCCTTGCGTACGCCCATGACCGGGGATCGCCATGCCGACTTCGTGCCCGTTTGCATAGCCTGATCGGCTGCGCTCCTTATGTCCAATGGCAGCCCGGCGAGATCCCGCGTATCGTGATAAGTTAAATTTGCGGACTGATCCACTGTTCAGTCGATAGGGGATATCTGATTTTCTCGTGCAGTAAATGGCTTAAATCAACGGCAGGCATCGCCACCCTTGCGTTCCTTGCTATTGCCGGGCCTGCAGCGGCCACCGACTCCGACGGAGACGGTGTCGATGACCTGCTGGACAACTGCGTGACTATCGCCAATGGCCCCTTGCTGGCCAGTTCCGCATCGGCCAGGAGTCAGCGCGACAGCGACAACGATGGCCTCGGCAACCGCTGCGACGGGGATTTGAACAATAACGGCTTCACAAACGCCCAGGACTCTGTCTTGTTCAGGCAGCGCATGGGCAACACGGGCGACGACATTGCCGACATAAGCGGCAATGGCTACGTCAACGCGCAAGACCTGGTTCTATTTCGACAGCTACTAGGCTCGCCACCGGGGCCCGGTAGCGAGCCACCGTGCAGCACGGGTGGCACCTGGCCCACTGCCTGCGCCTTCCATGGCGATAACGCCTACGACTGGGACGTGTTTGCCGCCCTTCCTGACTGCGCGTCCGGCGCCAGTAATATTCTTCAGATTGACGAGATCTCAGACTGGAACCAGATCAACAGCAGCACGTATCGCATCTTCTGTGTGCATCCGGGCGATTATCGGGCCTGGAGCGGCAGCTTCAATACCGTACTGAACCT
>CAZPNN010000226.1:0-1974 GCA_964587605.1 uncultured Chromatiaceae bacterium | reverse complement strand
CCCCGCGAATTCGACAAGCTCGTTATCTACATGATGGCGGAAGTTGCCCTGAAGCGGAAAGCGGGCGGCATCAAGCTCAACTATCCGGAAGCCGTCGCGATCATCTCCGCGCGGGCACTCGACGGCGCCCGCGCGGGCAAGACCATCGAGGAAGTCACGAAGGATGCGCGTACGGCGCTCACCAAGAACGATGTGATGGACGGTGTCGCCGACCTGATTCCGATAGTGCAGGTCGAGGCAGTGTTCACCGATGGCAGCCGCCTTGTGACGGTTCACACGCCGATCCAGTAGCGTAAGGCCTCCAAGCAACGAAAAATCCAGGGAGCATCCGATGGCCGCAGTTAAAGCAGGGCCCGTGATCGCGGCTGACGTCGATCCGGCGACAATGAAGGTCGCAGTCGGCGGTTACGTGTGTCATGCCGCGCCGATCGCCTTCAACGACAAATTAAAGGAAACGACACTGGTCGTGCGCAACACCGGTGACCGCCCCATCCAGGTCGGATCGCACTTCCATTTCTTCGAAGTCAATCCCGCCCTGGCGTTTGATAGGGCCGCGGCATTTGGCCAGCACCTCAATATTCCGGCGTCCACGGCCTTGCGTTTCGAGCCCGGGGACGAGCGCGAAGTGAAAGTGGTGCCTTTTGGTGGCAATCGGGCGGTCTACGGGTTCAACAACCTGGTCGACGGGCCCACCTCGGGCAAGGACGGCGATGCAGCCAGGGCCAAGGCCGTGGCGCTGGCAGCGAAGCGCGGCTTCCGCTCGAAGTCGTGAAAGGGGCGTACCAGCGAGGCGCTGGTATGCCGAATTGACCTAAAAACGATCGGATCCCATAAATGCCAACCATTTCGCGCAATGAGTACGTTGGTCTGTTCGGCCCCACGACGGGCGACCGCATCCGCCTGGGCGACACCGGGCTCTTCGTCGAGATCGAACGCGATCTGCGTGGCGCGTACGGCGACGAAATCGTCTTCGGCGGCGGCAAGAGCCTTCGCGAAGGCATGGGGATGGACAACACGCTGACGTACGCGAAGGGGCCGCCCGACCTCGTCATCACCAACGTGACGATCATCGATGCGGTGCAGGGCGTGGTGAAGGCCGACGTCGGTATCAGGAACGGACGCATCTGCGCCATCGGCAAGTCTGGCAATCCGCAGACGATGGACGGCATCACGCCGGGACTGGAACTGGGCCTGGCAACCGACGCCATCTCGGGCAACCACCTGATCCTGACGGCTGCCGGTGTCGACACGCACATCCACTTCATCTCGCCACAGCAGGCGCATGCCGCGCTTTCCAACGGCACCACCACGCTGATCGGTGGCGGCACCGGCCCCACGGACGGATCGAACGCCACCACGGTGACGCCGGGCCCGGGCAACATCAGGAACATGTTGCGCGCCTTCGAGGGCTGGCCGGTCAACGTCGGCATTCTCGGCAAGGGCCACGGGCACGGCAAGGACGCCCTGGTCGAGCAGATCGAAGCCGGTGCGGTGGGCTTTAAGTGCCACGAGGACTGGGGCACCACGCCCGCGGTGCTGCGCTCGGCGCTCACGGTGGCCGACGCAATGGACGTCCAGGTGTGCATGCACACCGACACGCTGAACGAATCGGGTTTCGTAGAGGACACGATCGCATCGTTCGAGGGTCGCACCATCCACTCCTTCCACACCGAAGGCTCAGGTGGCGGCCACGCGCCCGACATCATCAAGGTGGCCGGGCTCCCCAACGTGCTGCCATCCTCAACCAACCCCACACTCCCCTACGGCATCAATTCGCAGGCGGAGCTCTACGACATGATCATGGTGTGCCACCACCTGAGCCCGGATATCCCTTCCGACGTGGCGTTCACCGAAAGCCGCATCCGGGCCGAGACCATCGCGGCCGAAAACGTGCTGCAGGATCTCGGCGTGATCTCGATGTTCTCCAGCGATTCCCAGGCGATGGGCCGCATCGGCGAGTGCTGGCTGCGCTGC
>CAZPNN010000225.1:0-5611 GCA_964587605.1 uncultured Chromatiaceae bacterium | reverse complement strand
ATGATTACCGAAGGGCCGGTCGCACCCTGCTCCGACGTGACTGCCAGATCAGTGGACGCCGCAAGACGGAAGTAGCGCGGAGTCGGCGAGGACGCGCACGCTGCTGCCAGCACGGCCAGCGTGATCAGCAAAAGCAGCTTCGGCCTGCAGACGTTCATGGATTTCATCCGGTCAGTTCCCCGATCATGCCCCTGGTAATCTTTCAGGGCTTCGACTTGCCACGGATCAGCGACTCGGGCTTGCGCTCGAGCGAGTCGACCAGCACCCGGATCGCCCGGGCCGAACGCTCAAGCTCGCGCAGCGCGTCGGCAAGCTCTGCCGCCGTCTCCGGGTTGCTCTCGAGCTGGCCGCGCGCCAGGGACATCACCGCCTGGCCCTCCTTCAGGGTGCCCGCCAGTTGCTCCATCAGCGGCAGCGCCTGCAGAAGGACCGGGTCGAGTCGCCGGTCCACGTTGCCGATCAGGGCGCGGGCGTCCCGGGTGGTGGCCTGCAGGTCGACGATCGCTGCCTGCAGCCTGGCAGGCAGCGTCTGGGTATTCCGGGAGTTGATCAGCTGGTTGATCCCGGCGAGGCTCGCCCGCAAGTCCGGCGAGTTGACCAGTTCATTGAAGCCGCCGATGGCACTCAGGAGATTCTCCACCACCTTGTCGATGGGAACGTTCTGCTGGACGCTATTGACGAATTCCTGGATCTGCTGCATGACCCGCTGAATGCCACTGGGGATGCTGGGAATTTCCGTCAGCTGTGCACCCCGGCTGTGGAACACCGCCTTGGTTTGTGGGTGCATGTCCAGGTTGACCACAAGCTGGCCTGTGACAAAACTTTCCACGTCCAGTTGCGTGCGCAGGCCGGCCTTGATCATCTCGTCGAGGTTCGAAGCCGTAGCCGACAGGGGAAACGCCTGCCCGTCGATCATCACGGCCATGGCGTCCGGGAGGATCTCGAAGGTCACGGGGATCTCGTAGTTCCGCATGCTCTGGTCGGTCGTGACCTGGATATCGGTGACGTAGCCCACGCGGACACCGCGAAACAATACATTCGAACCGATACGCAGCCCCTTAACTGACCCGTCGAAGTAGGTGACGAAGCTCTGCTTGTCGCGAAAAAGTTCCTGGCCTCCGAACACCAGCACGCCGGCCACCAGCAATGCGATCGCCGCCAGCACAAAGGCACCGATCAGTGTGGGGCTGGCCTTGCGGCTCATGGCTTTGCTCTCATCGGCTCAATTTACCCCGACCGGAAGTGCTTTCCCATCGCTCTCGCCGCGAGTCAGGAAGCGCCTCACGCGGGGATCCGGGCTGGAATCGCGAAGCACGCGGGGATTCCCGACTGCCAGCTGGGTCTTGGCCTCGGCGTCGAGGAACACTGCTGTGTCACCGATGGCGAAGATGCTGGCCAGCTCGTGGGTCACCACCACAAGAGTGGTGCCAAGGGTATCGCGCAGCTCCAGGATGAGCTCGTCCAGCAGCCGCGCGCTGAGCGGGTCGAGCCCCGCCGACGGCTCGTCGAAATAAAGGATTTCCGGATCCAGGGCCATGGCACGCGCGAGTCCGGCGCGCTTCTTCATGCCGCCAGAAATTTCGCTTGGCGTGTAGTCCTCGAAGCCCGCGAGGCCCACCAGCGCCAGCTTGTAAGCGGCGATGTCCCGGATCTCCATCTCGCCGAGCGGGGTGTAAAGCTGCAGCGGCAGCGCGACATTCTCCATAAGCGTCATGGAACTCCACAGCGCACCAGCCTGGAAGAGCACACCGAAGCGGCGCTTGACCTGGTCGCGTTCCCCTTCGTCCACGTTCCAGAAGCTCTTGCCGTCATAGAGTACATCACCGTCGGCCGGCGCCTTCAGGCCGATCATGTGCTTCAGCAAGGTGGTCTTCCCGCACCCGCTACCGCCCATGATGATGAAGACCTCGCCCCGGCGGACGGTGAAGTCGAGTTCGCGCTGGATCACAAAATCATCGTAGGCCATGGTCAGGTGACTGACCGTAATGTGCGCGTCGTCGGCCACTTCAGATATCCAGGTTGATGTAGATGATGGTCAGCAAAGCGGCACTGACGATGACGAGGACGATCCCCATGACCACCGCCCGGGTTGTGGCCTGACCCACCGCCATGGCGCTGCCGCCACAGGCCATGCCCTGCTGGCAACCGGCCATCGCCACCAGGCTGCCGTACACAAAGGCCTTGAACAACCCACCCAGCAGGCTGCCGAGACCCATGGAATCGGCGGTTTGCGCGACGTATTGCACGAGGCTTACGTCCAGCATGATGAGGCTGACTACGGCGCCGCCAAGAATACCCAGCAGGCTGCCGTAGAGCGTCAGCAACGGCATCATGACCACGAGCGCCACAAGCCGGGGCAGCACCAGGAAATCGATCGGGTTAACTCCCATGCTGGACAGGGCGTCGACCTCCTCGTTCACTTTCATGGTACCGAGGCCCGCCGCGTAGGCCGCGCCGGTGCGCCCGGCCATGATGATGGCGGTCATGATCGGCGCCATCTCCCGGACCATCGCGACAGCCACGAGGTCCGCCACGTAGATGCCCGCGCCAAACTGCTCGAGCTGGCGCGCGCCCACGAAGGCAAAGATCATGCCGATCAGGAAGCTGATGAGACTGACGATCGGCAGTGACTCCACGCCCGCTTCCTGGATCGCCACGAGAAAGTCCGACCGCTGGCAGGTGGCGCGACCACGCACCAGCCGTGAGACCGACTGGACGCACACACCGATGAAGCGCACGAGGTCCAGCAGCGCCGCCCAGATGCCCAGTGAGGCGTGCCCCACCTGCTCGACCACTCCCCGGTGCACCTCATGGCGCCGCGCGCCCTCGGGTTCCTTGACGGTGGCGGCGAGGCGCAACAGCCGCTGCGCGCCTTCGGGCAGGCCCTTGTCAGAAACGGGAATACCCGCAGCTTCCGCCGCCCGGCGAATCGCGACGAGCGTCATCAGCAGGGCGGTGTCCCAGTTGCCCAGGTCACCCGTGTCGAATGCCACGTGGCTGTGTGGCTCGTTGCGGATGCGATCCAGCGCGTCCTTCGTGGATGGCAGCGCGCCCGCCAGCAGCCAGTCGCCGGCGAGGCGAACCTTGAGGACGCCGTCGTCGGTGTGGCGAAGATCGAGGGTGGCGGGTTGTGGCGAGGAGGACACGGGCAAAATCCTAATCCAACTCACGGCGCAAGTGCTGGTCCTGCTCGTAGCGAAAGCCAAAACGCAGCGCTGCTTCTGCCTTGGCGAGTTCGATGCCGAGATAACCGGCATGATCTGTTTGCGACACCAGCCTGTGTAGCACGATGGACTGCAAGATCCCGTCTGCGGTGCGGGCGCGAATCTCGTGTGCCGGTGTGTTGTCGGGCAAATGATGGCGCGCCACGATCTGGCCGGCATCGCGATCCAGGCTGAAGATCCAGAATCCGGTGGCGTCGTATTCGATGGGCGCGCGGCGGGCAACGAGTGCTGCAACCTCAACTCGAAGTGACGCGATCTCACGGAGGCTGGTTCGATCGATGAGTTCCACCTGCTGACGGAAGGCCTCGATCTGCGCGGCGGGGATATGGTCGAGCACCGGCAGATGCCCGAGCGCACCGTTAATCCGGCGTTCGGCCGTAACGCCCTGGTCGAACAGCGCGCGTAGCCCCTGTGCCGGCTGAAACACCGGGGATTCCTTGCCGCAGAGCACGAGAAAGCGGATCGCAGGATTACCGGTCACGTTCTGGATGATTTTCTCGATGCCGAGATTAACGGTGTAGATCCGCCCGGCAATCGCGACGCCCGGAATCTGCGCGCACGGCGCCATCAGGTCGTTACTGGTGAGCGTACAGACCGCCACCGTGCCGGCAGGATCACCCACCGCGTAGGCGCCGGGCACCGGCGGCCAGCCACTGCCGCCGGCGAGCCGGCGCGCCCGGCGCTGGAGCGGACCGCCCCGGAGCCAGTCCTTGGCGACCTCCATGTGGCGAATCATGCGCACGGCGGCGGCCCGCTCGCCGCCCGGATCCTCCGGCATCAGCCGCCCGAGCAGCTGCATGAATTTCTGCATCGCACTCATGACACCGGGGATCTCGCGTTTTCGTAACGGGCAGCAGTGTACCCGCTTGGAAATCGCAATCTGATCTGACATAAGCACAATGTATCGCTGACTTGTGCGAGCTGCACGACAGCGTCGGGTTCCTTTCAGCGCCCATGCACCCTACAATCTGTCCCTGCTCCGATTCGGCGGGCCGTGGTTCAACGCCGAACCGGGCAGGCTGCGGAAAATGACAACACTAATGAGTCCGTGTTCCTGATGATGACCCGACTGCTTCCGCCACCCCACCCGCTTGCCGCACTGCTCATGGCCGGTCTGGCCCTGGGCTCGACGACTGCCCTCGCGGACTATCGCAGTGACATCGGTTACACGAAGTTGCAGCAGGATCTCGGCGGGTCTATTCCGGACGGCGCAGGCGTGATCGTCAGCCAGGTCGAGGGAGCGCAGACGATGAATGGCACGGACTGGATGCCGGACATCACGAATGGCGAATTTGCCTTCAAGATCATCGTCAATGAGTCCGGTGGGGTCACCTCGGAACATGCCACCCCTGTCGGCCAGGCCTTCTACGGCACTGGCAGCGCGATGACCCCGGCCATCACGAACATTTCAGCTTACGGGGCGAACGACTGGCTGGGCACAGGGTTCCTGAATACCATTGGCGGCAGTGGTGGCGCCAGGCCGATCAAGTCGACGAACCGCATCACAAATCACAGCTGGGCCGGCAGCGCGACCACCTTTGATACCTATATCCTGCGACGCACGGACTGGGTGGTCGAGACCGACGAACACATCCAGGTGGTGGGGGCCGAAAACGGCTTTGGCAATAGCAGTGTCTCTGCCTTGATGGCCAGTGCCTACAATGTGGTGGCCGTCGGTCTCAGCAGCGGCCTGCACGGTGTCGGCTCTGTAGCGGTCGACACCACGTACACGGCCAGCCGCACGCGACCCGATATCGTCGCTCCGGCCAGCGGCACGAGCATCGCCACACCATACGTCGCGTCCGCCGCCGCCTTGCTGGTCGACCTCGGCAAGAATAATCCGGGTCTCTCACTGGGCAGCATGACCAACCGGGCCGGCGTCCTTATCCGGAATGCCGAGCGCTCCGAGGTGATCAAGGCGGCGCTGATGGCCGGCGCCGATCGCGTCACGCACAATTCGGCCCCTTACCCGACCAACCTCGCGCTCTACCGGGGTACCGCGCCGAACCAGACCGCCAACGGCCTGGACAAGCGCTACGGTGCGGGACAGCTGAATGTCCGCAACAGCTACTGGATTATCGCCGGGGGCGAACAGAACAGCACTTTAGACGGCAACGTGGCCGCCAACGTCAGCAGCCGAGGCTTCGATTACGATCCGAATTTTGGTGGCAGCAGCAGCAACGCCACGGCCACCTACCCGCTGCCGATCCAGACTTACCCGAGGCTGCTGACCGCGTCGCTGGTCTGGAACCTCGATATCACGGGTTCGACCGGCATGCCCAACAACAATTTCGATCCCGCCGTAACAACGGTCTGTAGCCCGAACAGGACGCTCTGTGATCTGAATTTGGCCGTGATTAATCTCGCCAACGGGGACGCCATTGTCG
>CAZPNN010000224.1:0-5984 GCA_964587605.1 uncultured Chromatiaceae bacterium | reverse complement strand
GCACGAGGGCCGCAAGGCCTTCACGCTGCAGATGGTGCCGGCCCGTGAGCGCACCACGAAACTGTTCCTGGCCACTCACGCGGGCTTCTCCCTGCACGCGGGCGTGGCGGTCCGGGGCGGTGAGAGGAAAACCCTGGAACGCCTGTGCCGCTACATCACCCGCCCGGCCCTGGCCGAGGGCCGCCTGTCGCTGACGCCCCAGGGCCGGGTGCGCTACACCCTGAAGACCCCCTACCGGGACGGCACTACCCACGTGGTTTTCGAGCCGCACAGCCGGTGGCGGGCACGGCAGCGTTCAGCCGCAGCGGCTGGTTACGTTAAGTGCTCCCCCCCTTCTTGGCGGGCTTCCTTTAGGTTTCGGTTGAGAAGAGCGAACCAGAAGCCGTTTCCTAGAATCCAGATCGTCGGCCCGACATAGGGCAAAAGATCTTGATACGTTGAGCGATGACCGCCGGTGAAGAACGATCTCACGTGTTCCCAGCCACTGAGTGGTGGAAACCATAGTCTCAAAATCGGAACAAGAATTAAAATAACGAAAAGATTGTAGGCGAGCGAGCCGAGAAGAAGGGAAACCGACTTTTTCAACCAGAGCTGGTAGACCTCTTTCGATCGCAGCGCCTGAAGCGAGAGGACTGCTTCCACAATATACGACGCGGCGATTCGAAGACCAGACAGAAGCCCGGCAGAGATAATAGCAACGACTTCACGAATGCTTCGAAACATGGATTCGAAACATAGCTTGGGGAAGGTCTTATTTGCTTGTGTTCTCGCGGCACGCAACGAATAAGTCCTCGGCGCAAATCGCGTTGGCATTTTCGGCAAGCCAGTACATCAGAGGTTCCGTAGATTTAATGTGCTGTAGTGCCCGATTGCGCCGCCATCTTAGTTTCGGCTTTTGACTGCTCTGATATTGTATGCGCGGCTTCAATCCCCAGATACTTCTTCAGCATCGAGATGTCGTTTTACCATTTCGAGGCTTTCTGGTTCGGGCCTGTTAACGGGCATCAAATGTGGACGAGGCTCAGGTGTCCAACGGTGACTACTGGAAAATCGGGAAAAGGCCGGTTGCAAATGTAGTTTTCGTCGAAATGCCTGGTCAAGGTTCGGCGCCTGTTTGGGCGGGAAGGTGATCACACTTGCACGCCTGCCCACAGCCCGTCCTTGTGCCGAGCAACGAAAGGCTTCGCCTTTGTTTTTGCCACCAGCGGCGAGAACTGCGGGGGCCAGGTGCGGGTGATCGCCAGCATCGAGGGCGCGAAAGTATCCAATACTTTCCAGATTAAGCAGCCATCGCCAGTCTTTGTATCGGGGTGACCATTGCCCCACCTGTTGACGTCCAATTTTGTGGAGCGCCGGTGCAGCCGGGAAATCCCACTACGCTCGTTTTGTTGTCGCTGCTGACGCTCTCCCCGTCCGCTGTTTGAGCAGGCTCTCCGCCGGAATGCCAAATGTCCTGTGCAGGCCCTCGATCATGCGCAGTGTGAGGGCCCGTCTGCGGCTAAGAACCTCGTAAACGCGATTCTTGCGCCCGATGACCGGTTCCAGGTCCTTGATCGTCAGACCGGACTGTTCCATCCGGAACTTGATGGCGTCTACCGCATCGGGGAGGTCGAGCGGAAAGTGGGTGCGCTCATAGGCTTCGACCAGCGTCGCCAGGACATCCAGACGATCCCCTTCCGGCGTGTTGGCCTTCGCCGCCATCAGGGATTCGATGTCCTTCAGGGCGGCACGGTAGTTCGCCTTGGTTCTGATGGGCTTGATGTTCATTGCCTTCCTCTCAAATCGTTTGTGCATCGATGGCGTCATACTGCTTGTGCGTGCCGATGAACGGTATGTAGACGATCCTGTAGGGGTAGTTGATCCACACGACGATGCGGTACTTGTTGCCACCGATATTGAAGACCGCGCGTCCATCCTGAAGGATGCTGGCAGTGCGAAACTGCGCCTTCAGGTCACTGGGTCTCGCCCAATCTGCCTTCAGCACATCCCTGTACCAGGCAAGAGTCGGACCCTGGGCGTCAAGGTGCTCGGGGTGATCGTTCCAGAAAGCTTTCAGCGTGGAAACCGCGATCACCCTCATACGGGGAAACTATAGTCCCAATTTGGGACCTCGGCAAGGGCCGTTTGACGCCATCTATCGACTCGGTTCGGCCGTCGATGGCGACGTCGAGGTGGTGCTTACCGAGATCAATACCGACAATGGTCTGGACGGTCACGGGTGTTCTCGACCCTGCCCGAACTCACCATTCCGCGGCGCTTCCAGTGGGAGCGCCTGAAGGAATACACGGAGCTTGTGCAGTCATCCGGTCGACGGGCGTATATCACCGGGCGGATCAAGGCATTGAGATCCGCTTGATGCATTCACAGCTGCCTGCATCCCCGCGCGCTGCGGCTTACACTTTCGGGATGCGCCTCACGTCCCACCCTTCAACGCCCCTGCCGGTCGGTTGGAGCCTCACCGTGCAGTGCGACGCCGACCCGGCGGCGGTCCGGTTGATCTGGACGCTGCGGGGCGATGTCGCCGCGGTCCGCCTGCCGCGCGCCGCGGCACCCGCGCGGCGGGACGGGCTCTGGCGCCACACCTGTTTCGAGTTGTTCGTCGCCGAGCCGTCCGGCGCGGGTTATCGCGAGTTCAATTTCTCGCCGTCGTCCGAGTGGGCGGCCTACGCGTTCACGCGCTACCGCGAGGGCATGGCCGCTCTCGAGCTGCCGGAGTCGCCACGCATTCGCCTTGAAATCGAGGCAACTGGGTTGCTGCTGACGACCCTGCTGCCGCGTTCGGCCCTGGGGTCCGTGCCGCAAGAGCGCGCCAGCCGCCGTCGTTGTGCGCTGGCCGCCGTGATCGAGCGCGCGGACGGCAGCTTCGCCTACCTCGCGCTCGCCCATCCGCCCGGGCGACCCGACTTCCATCATCGCGACGGCTTCGTCTTCGAGCTGGAATGAGCTGCGATGCCCAGGCCTGGTCCTGATCCGTCGCTGCCTGCACCGGGCGGTGGTGCCTTGCGGGTGGGCGTCGCTTTCGGCAGCGGCTCCGCACGCGGCTGGGCGCACCTCGGAGTGCTGCGTGCCCTCGAGGAGCGGAGCATCCAGCCTGTCGCCGTCGCGGGAGCCTCGGTCGGAGCGCTGGTTGCGGCCGCCTATGCCAGCGGGCAGTGGCGCGAACTCGAGGCCTGGGTGCGGACGCTGACGCGCGTCGACGTCTGGCGCCTGCTCGACACGACCTTCCGCGGCGGCGGCGTGATGCGTGGCAACCGGCTGATGCACGCGATCGGCGAGTGCATCGAGGACCGAGAAATCGAGGAGCTGCCGATCGCATTCGCAGCCGTTGCTGCCGACCTCAATACCGGCGAAGAGATCTGGCTGCGCAGCGCTTCCATGCTGGCGGCCGTGCGTGCCTCGAGCGGCATGCCGGGCCTGTTTACGCCGGTCCGGCACCAGGGCCGCTGGATGATCGATGGCGGCGTCGTGAATCCAGTGCCGGTATCGCTGTGCCGTGCCCTCGGCGCGGACTATGTGATCGCCGTGAACCTCAACGTGCCGGTGCACGAGCGGTGGATGACGAAGAGCCGGATCGAGCCGGCTGTGACACTGGCCAGTGCGAAGGAGTCGAAGGAGGAGCAGCCGGTCGAGGCCGGTTGGGCCCGTTTCGACCGGCTCAGCGAGCTGCTCGATGGTCTCGTGGAGAGCTTGAAGCCCGAATCGATGGGAGAACCTGGACTTTTCGACGTCATGGCCGGCTCGATCCACATCATGCAGGACCAGATTGCCCGCAACCGCATGGCCTTCGATCCGCCGAACCTCGAGATCAGCCCGCCGCTCAGTCACCTGCAGTTGATGGATTTCCACCGCGCGGCCGAGGCCATTCAGGCCGGCTACGAGACCGCGATCGGGGCGTTGGCTATGATGCCGGCGAGCCACAGCGGCTCGCGGGAATCCTGAAGCTACACTGCGAAGGCCGCGCCTGCCGGCGTCGATTTCGAACTGGAGAGCTAGCCGTGTCGCATGTGATGTTTGGCGTCGATCGACTGCTCAACGAACCCGCGCTGCGCGCGGCGCTCGCGGGCCGGCGGGTCGCGGTGCTCGCGCATCCGGCGTCGGTGACGCGCGAGCTGTCGCACACGCTCGATGCGCTCGAGTCACTGCCGGACCTGCGCATCACCAGCGCGTTCGGTCCGCAGCACGGGCTGCGCGGCGACAAGCAGGACAACATGATCGAGTCGCCGGATTTTCACGATCCGGTGCACGGCATTCCGGTGTTCAGCCTGTATGGCGAAGTGCGGCGGCCCACGGCGGCGATGCTCGAGACCTTCGACGTCCTGCTCGTCGATCTGCAGGATCTGGGTTGCCGGATCTACACTTTCATCACGACGCTGCGCTACGTGCTCGAGGCGGCTGCGGCGACCGGCAAGTCGGTCTGGGTGCTGGAGCGGCCGAATCCGGTTGGGCGACCGGTCGAGGGACTGACGCTGCGCCCCGGCTGGGAGAGCTTCGTCGGTGCGGGGCCGATGCCGATGCGGCACGGCCTGACGATGGGCGAACTCGGGCGCTGGTTCATCCGCACGCTTGCGCTCGAGGTCGACTACCAGGTCGTCGCGATGCGCGGCTGGCAGCCCGACGCGGCGCCGGGCCACGGCTGGCCGCTGCTCGAGCGCAGCTGGGTCAACCCGAGTCCGAACGCGCCGAACCTGTCGATGGCACGCTGTTACGCTGGCACCGTGATGCTCGAAGGCACGACGCTGTCGGAGGGGCGCGGCACGACGCGACCGCTGGAGCTGTTCGGCGCGCCTGATCTCGATGCGCGCCGGCTGATCGCGACCATGCAGCGCTTTGCGCCCGACTGGCTGCGCGGCTGCCAGCTGCGGCCCTGCTGGTTCGAGCCGACGTTCCACAAGCATGTCGGCAAGCTCTGTGCTGGCGTGCAGATCCACGTCGATGCGCCGGTCTACCACCACAACCTGTTCCAGCCCTGGCGCCTGATGGCACTGGCGTTCAAGGCGGTGCGCGAGCAGGTGCCCGACTACCCGTTGTGGCGCGACTTCCCGTATGAGTATGAGCGCGGCCGGCCCGCGATCGACCTGATCAACGGCAGCGAACTGCTGCGGCAATGGGTGGATGATCCCGCCGCGATGCCGGGCGATCTCGACGCGCTCGCGCGCGCCGATGAAACCGCCTGGGTCGCGCAGCGGCGCGAGTTCGAACTGTACTGACCCGGCGTCCAATGTTGACCATGCGAAAGCGAGACAAACCCATGATTCTAATAGAGAAATGTCTCTTTAATCCTGGTCAGTTTTCGACGCCCGTTAGGCCAGGAGCCTGGTCAAACTTCAACGCCTGTTCACACCCAGGGCGCTGGCGCCCATCTGCCGGATGCGGCCATCCGCCGCCTTGACGGCCCCCGAAGCCCCCGAGGATACTGCCCCCATGCGCAAGCTCCCGGTAACCCGCGGCTGGTGGTGGCGACCCAAGATTCTCTCCGCAAGGAGCGGTTTGGCGTAGCCCGGCACTTTCGAGCACCTCAGGACCCATCCTCGCGGCAGCGACGATGGGTTTTTTGTTTTAGGGCCAGCCATTTTTATGCAACCACCTTTTGACATCAGTGCCGACCTGGACACGCCGGTTTCCACCTGGCTGAAGCTGGCGCCGCTGCGTCCTCGCTACCTGCTGGAGAGCGTCGAGGGCGGCGCCCACCTGGCTCGCTACTCCTTCCTTGGTTTCGGCAAGACGGTGGAGTTCCGGCTGGATGGCGCCGGTATGCGGGTGGCGGGTGTTGCGCACGCCCGACCCGCCGGCCGCGAGGAACTGCTGGCGGCGCTGCGGGCGACCCTGGCGAAAGCCCCGCAGCTGGCACCGGTCATACCGGACCTGCCGTTCGCGGGCGGCCTGGTCGGCGTGGCGGGCTATGACCTGGTCCGGTACTTCGAGCGGCTGCCCCACGCGCCGGAGCACCCGAACAACCCGGTTGCACCCGAGGCGGCCTACGTCGC
>CAZPNN010000223.1:0-9553 GCA_964587605.1 uncultured Chromatiaceae bacterium | reverse complement strand
GGGAAGTTCCCGCTGAAGCCTCGCGCAGGAGTCGAGCCAGTCGCTGAGCGGATCGGCCTCGGGTTCGGTCGGAAAAACGGAGACGTTGGAGGAAATCCGCGGCAGTATCTGGTCGCCGGAAATGAACAGGTTCAGCTCCGGGCACCAGAGGCACACGTGCTCTGGCGAGTGGCCATTGCCGCCGAGCAGGTGCCACCGCCGGCCACCAATCTCCAGCTGCTCGCCGGCGGTCAGGCGCCGGTACGAATCGGGCAGTGGTGTTACCAGCCGGCCGAAGCCGCCAAAGCGCTCGCGGTACGTCGTGAGCGCGGCCTCGGTCCAGCCCGCCGAGCGGTAGAAGTTCACACCATCTTCCGGCGCCGGTCGCCCCATGTCGGCCAACAGCATCCGGCAGGTGATGTACTCCAGCCGCGACATCCACAACGGGCAGGCGAACTGCCCCGCGATCCAGCTGGCCAGGCCCACGTGGTCCGGGTGCATGTGGGTGACGATCACGTTGGTGACCGGTCTGCCGCCGAGAGCGGGGCTATCGAAGATCGTGCGCCAGTGCTGACGCGATTCATCCGTGGCCACGCCGGTGTCCACAACGGTCCAGCCGTCGCCATTCTCCAGCAGCCAGAGGTTGATCCAGCGCAACGCGAACGGCAGCGGCATGCGCACCCAGAGCACGCCCGGCGCGATCTCTGCTATCGCGCCGGCGACGGGCGGGGAGCCGCAGGGGTAGTCGAGGTTCACGTCGATGCGGTTATCGCGGCGGCGCTGCCATGAAATCGAGCTTGCCGATCTCCACGCCGAGGTGACGAAGAATGAGATACGTCGTCGTGGTGTGGAAGTAGAGATTGGGCAGGACGAACTGCTGCAGGAAGTTGATGCGCGTGAAGGTTCTCTCCTCCTTCCCCATCGGCACCCTGATCTCCTGGTCAGGATCCGCATCCATGGGTGCTGACGGCAGATCGTTGATGTGGGCACGCGCCCTGGCGACACGGGCGCGCAGTTCCTCAAAGGTCTTCTCAGTATCAGGAAAGCTCGGAATCTCGACGCCAGCCAGGCGCGACAGGCCCCGCGCAGGAATCTCCGTGGCGAACTGGACCTGACGCGTCATCGGCAGCATGTCCGGGGCAAGGCGCCAGTTGAGGAACACGGCTTCGTCAACTTTCCGGGCCTTGGCGTGAGCCGCGCCCTTGCGCAGTACACCGTCAAGGCCAGAGTACATCTGGTCCGTCGCAATGCGGGCGACTGTCGAAATACTGACTGGCATAACCTGAATCCTATGTCGTGACGAACGTGTCGGGCACAAACAGCATATACCGGGTGACCCGCAGCCTTACTTTCCAGCTCGGCGACGCTGTCGAGGCAACAAACTAGGGCACAATACCCGCCCCCTGCGGACGCCCACCCTCGCCAATGCCCCCCGACGCCGAACCAACTCTCAATTTCACCGACCTGGCACTCCCCGAGCCGTTGCTGAAGGGCCTGTCGGACGTGGGCTACGAGTCTCCCTCGCCGATCCAGGCGGCGACGATTCCACCCTTGCTGCAAGGCCGGGACCTGGTCGGTCAGGCGCAGACGGGCACGGGCAAGACAGCGGCCTTTGCCTTGCCGATCCTGGCGAAGCTCGACCTGAAGAAATTTGGCCCCCAGGCCCTGGTCCTCGCTCCCACCCGGGAGTTGGCAATCCAGGTGGCCGAGGCTTTCCATAAGTACGCGAAGCACCTGCCCGGCTTTCACGTGCTGCCCATTTACGGCGGCCAGGCCTACGGACCCCAGCTCGGTGGACTGCGCCGCGGCGCCCACGTGGTCGTCGGCACGCCGGGCCGGGTGATCGATCACCTCAATCGCGGCTCGCTCGACCTCAAGGGCCTTACGACCCTCGTACTCGACGAGGGCGACGAGATGCTGCGCATGGGCTTCATCGACGACGTGGAACTCGTTCTCGAAAAGTCCCCGCCGGGACGCCAGGTGGTGCTGTTCTCCGCCACCATGCCGGCCGAGATCCGGCGCATCGCGAAGAAGCATCTCAAGAATCCCGCCGAGATCACCATTCGCAACACCACCTCCACCGTGGCCAACACCCGGCAGCGGTACTGGATGGTGAGCGGCCTGCAGAAGCTCGACGCGCTCACGCGCATCCTCGAGGTTGAACCGTTCGACGGCATGATCGTCTTCGCACGAACCAAGGTGGCGACCGAGGAAATCGCTGAGCGGCTGGAAGCCCGGGGGTTTGCCGCCGCGGCGCTGAATGGCGACATGGTCCAGGCGCAACGCGAGCGGACGATCTCCCGCCTGAAGAGCGGCGACCTCGACATCCTGGTAGCCACCGACGTGGCCGCCCGCGGCCTCGACGTGGATCGCATCAGTCATGTCGTCAATTACGACATCCCCTACGACACCGAGGCCTACATCCATCGCATTGGGCGCACCGGTCGTGCCGGGCGCAAGGGTGAAGCGATCCTGTTCGTCGTCTACCGCGAGCAGGGCATGCTCCGCGCTATCGAGCGCGCCACGCGGCAGCCCATCGAGGCGATGAACCTGCCCACGGTCGCCGCCGTGAACGACCAGCGCATCGCGAAGTTCAAGCAGAAGATTTCCAAGGTCCTTGAGCACACCGACCTGACCACCTTCCGTGGCGTCATCGAGCAGTTCGAACAGGAAAACGGGGTTCCGGTCGTGGATATCGCCGCCGCCCTGGCCCGCATGGCGCAGGGCGACTCGCCGCTGCTGGTTCCGGACACACCGAAGCCGCCACCCCGGCCGGCGAAAGGCGACCGTCCGCGGCAGGATCGAACCTTCAAGGACCGGCCCGGGCGCGACGAAGCACCGCGCGACAGGCCCGCCCGTGATCAGCGCGGCCCGGAACTGGGCTCCCCCTTCGAGCGCGCGAAGCGGCCCGACCGCGCCGGCGGGCCCGGGGGCCCGCCTCGACCCCCGGCAGAGGGTTCGGTCCGCTACCGGCTCGCCGTTGGCCACGCTCACGGCGTAAAGCCAGGCAACATCGTCGGTGCCATTGCCAACGAAGCCAACGTGGACAGCCGGCGTATTGGCCGCGTGGACATCCGGGATGACCACAGCCTGGTGGACCTGCCCGACGGCATGCCGGACGACGTCCTGCAGCACCTGAAAAAGGTCTGGGTGGTGGGCCAGCAACTGCGTATCGTCCCGGACGGCCAGCCATTCGACCCGCCGCGCAAACCCGGTAAACTTGCCCTCCGTGACGGCCAGGAGCCGGATCGGGGAGCGCGTCCCGCCGACAAGGCCCTGCGGAAATTCCCGGGCAAGCCGGCGGGCAAACCCCGCACCAAGCCACCCGGCAAACCCAAATATCGCACTTGAAAACCCAAGCATGAAAACCCAAGGTAGAGGACTCCCATGAACCAACGTTTCGCCCTTGCCGCTAGCACGGCACTGCTTCTCATCCTGTCCGGCTGCGACGGCCTCGGCAACGCGGCGGCCACGCCCGCCGAAACCAACGCCGCGTTCGAGGCCTTCGTCAAGGCTGCCGCGCGCAAGAGCGCCGCGGAGCTGACCGCCGACGAACTCAAGGAGGCGATCAACACCTACATCGGCATGCAGGTGGCGGCAGACGCCGGGATCAAGGCCGGACTCGATAAAGACCCGGCGGTCAAGGGGCAGATGGCGCTCACCCGCGCCAACGTGCTCAGCGAATCACTCCTCCAGCGCTACCTGGACGAAAATCCGATCACCGACGCGGACATCCAGGCCGAGTACGACGCTCAGATTGCCGCCACACCACCGGAATACAGCGCCCGTCACATTCTCGTTGACGACAAGGCACTCGCCGAAGCCATTATCAAAAAGCTTGAGGCGGGCGGTGACTTTGCGGCGCTGGCCAAGGAGTATTCAAAGGACGGGTCCGCCCAGAATGGCGGCGACCTCGGCTGGTTCAACCCGCAGTCCATGGTGCCGCCGTTCGCCGAAGCCGTGGCAAAACTCGAAAAGGGCAAGTTCACTACCGCCCCGGTGGAGACCCAGTTCGGCTGGCACGTCATCCGGCTGGACGACAAGCGCACCGCCAGTCTGCCACCGCTGGATCAGGTCAAGGATCGCGTGAAGCAACTGGTCCAGCGTAAAAAGGTGACGGCCCGCCTGGACGAATTGCGCAAGGAATCGAAGATCGACACCGACAAGCTCACCGCGGACCTGACGGCCTACGCCACGACACCAACAGAACCGGTGGCTGACACCCCGGCACCGCCGAGCAGCGCCCCAGCCGCACCTGCCGCACCTGCCGCTCCTGCCGCGCCCGCCGCACCGGCCGCTCCTGCCGCGACTCCGTAATTCTCCTTGATGTGCCCGTCGCGGGCCCGGCTCAACCGCCGGGCCCGCGCAGCATCCGCCGAAGCACGTTGTCTTTTGCCACGACGTGGTGCCAGAGCGCGCCAACGACATGCAAGCCGAGCACGCCCGCGCCGATCCGCCAGCAGGCCTTGTGAATGGCAGCGTAGTACTCGTAGGGTGCGTGCGAGCCATCTAAAGCCTGCGGCACGATCCGCGGCATGTCGTCCCAGCCGAAGAAAAAAATCGGGAACTCGCCCTCGTAGGCGGACAACGTAGCCCAGCCGGACAACGGGAAGGCAAACAGCAGTGCGTAGAGAAAGACGTGGGTGAACCGCGCCAGCAGCCGCTGGTAGGTGGCGAGCCCCGGCGGCAGCTCCGGAGCGGGATTGCTGGCTCGCCAGCAAAGGCGCAGCGTGGCCAGGATCAGGATCAGGAAGCCGTTGGTGTGATGCACCTGAGAGACCTGCAACAGCCAAGAATAATCCGGGCTGTTGGTCGCGATCAGCTCCTTGTAGACCTCGTTCATGTAGAAACCAAGGGGAACCTGGATGGCAATCATTGCCACGATGATCCAGTGAAAGTTGCGGGAGACTGCACCCCAGGACGTCGCCGTGTTACGAAGCACACGACGCCCCGCCGGACGCAGACAGCCGGTCCAGGATTTCCAGCAGCGCCTCCGGCGGCTGGGCACCCGAAACGGCGTGCTGCCGGTCAAAGATGAAGAACGGCACGCCGCTGACGCCCGCCTGGCGGGCTTCGGCCACCAGTGCCTGCACGCGATCCTCGTCCTTCCCTGCGCGCAAATCGGCTGCCACGATCATCGGGTCCATGCCCGCCTCCCCCGCGATTCGGGCCAGCACCGCGGGATCACCCAGATCTTCAGAATTGCAGTGGTGGGCGGCAAAGAGCCGCTCCGCAAGAGCGTTCTGATCGACATTGGGGGTCTTTTCAGCCCAGTAGAGCAGCACATGGGCTGAGAGCGTATTGGGCGCGCGGGCACCCGGTTTTGTCTCGAACAGCAGGCCCTCTGCGGCCGCCGTCTGCTGCATGCTGGCCATTATGGCGCGCGCACGGTCGGCACCAAAAATGGTCGCATAGTGCTCGTGCCGGTCCTTGCCCTCGCGCGGCAGGTCCGGGCTAAGCTGGAAGGGCAGCCAGGTTATTACGCTGCGGAGTTCCGGTCGGGCGGCCAGGGCTCGCTCGAGGCGCCGCTTGCCCACGTAGCACCAGGGGCAAACGAGGTCGGAAACAATTTGGATTTGCAGCGTTTCGGCCATTGGTGCCGAGTGTAAGCCTTTCCTGAATTGCCTCCGGGACTTAAACTGCGTGATCGTGGGCCGCCTGTCGCGGCCCACGTTACCGACCCCGAGACAGAATTATGGACAACCACCTGCGCCGTGGCGGGCTGCCCCTGCCCTCGATAAGCCAGCGGCCGGAGGCCACACAGGCGCCCGGCAAACAGGGCCTGTACGACCCGGCCAATGAGCACGACGCCTGCGGCGTCGGCTTTGTAGTGGATATCAAGGGCCGCAAGTCCCACCAGATCCTCGCCCAGGCGATCCAGGTGCTGCGCAACCTGGACCACCGGGGCGCCTGCGGCTGCGAGGTAAATACCGGCGACGGCGCCGGCGTGCTGCTGCAGATGCCGCACACTTTTCTGCAGAAGGTGGCGGAGAAGGACGGCTTTACCCTCCCGGCGCCGGGCGATTACGGCAGTGGGCTCCTCTTCCTGCCCCGCAATGCCAGCAAGCGCCGCCGGCTCGAGCAGAAATTCGAGCAGATCGTGCAGTCCGAGGGCCAGACCGTCCTCGGCTGGCGCACAGTGCCGACCAACAACAAGTCCCTTGGCGAAACTGCGCGGGGCTCTGAGCCCTTCGTGCGCCAGGTGTTCGTTGGGCGGGATCCATCACTCGCCGATGAAGCCGGCGACGGTCTCGCCTTCGAGCGCGTGCTGTACATCATCCGCAAGCGGGCCTACAGCGAGATTCGTATCTCCACGCAGGACGGCGCCGACTTCTGGTACGTCTGCAGCCTCTCCTGCAAGACCCTCGTCTACAAGGGCATGCTGCTGACCGAGCAGCTGACGGACTACTACCCGGATCTGATTGATCCCGGGATGGAAACCGCGCTCGCCATGGTGCACTCGCGGTTCAGCACCAACACGTTCCCGAGCTGGGACCGCGCACACCCCTACCGCTATCTGGCCCACAACGGCGAGATCAACACCCTCCGCGGCAATATCAACTGGATACATGCCCGCGAAGCGCTGTTCGAGTCCGCACTCTTTGGCGAAGACATTGCCAAGATCCCGCCCGTCGTGAATCCGAATGGCAGCGATTCCGCGATGTTCGACAACGTGCTGGAACTGCTGGTGCTCGCCGGGCGCTCGCTTCCCCACGCGATCATGATGATGATTCCGGAGCCCTGGTCGAACCACGCCAGCATGGACGACGACCTGCGGGCCTTCTACCAGTACCACTCCAGCCTGATGGAACCGTGGGATGGCCCGGCGTCCATCGCCTTTACCGACGGCAGGAAGATCGGCGCCGTGCTCGACCGCAACGGCCTGCGGCCCTCGCGCTACTACGTGACGAAGGACGACCTGGTCATCATGGCGTCCGAGGCCGGCGTGCTCGATATCCCGCCCGAGAACGTGCTGCGCAAGGGCCGGCTGCAGCCCGGCCGCATGTTCCTGGTGGACACCGAGGAAGGCCGCATCGTCGAGGACGACGAGATCAAGCGGCAGGTCGCCAATGAGCGGCCGTACCGCCAGTGGCTCAACGAACACCTCGTGCATCTGGACCAGCTGCCGCCCGCACCCGAGGTGCCGGCGCCCGATCACGACACCCTGCTGCAGCGGCAGCTGGCGTTCGGCTACACCTTCGAGGACCAGCGCATCATCCTGATGCCGATGGCCCGCGACGGCGTCGAGGCCGTCGGGTCCATGGGCAACGACACGCCGCTGGCCGCCCTGTCCAACAAGCCGCGGCTGCTGTTCGATTACTTCAAACAGCTGTTTGCGCAAGTGACCAACCCGCCGATCGACTGCATCCGCGAGGAACTGATCACGGCGTCCGAGGTGTGGCTGGGCTCCGAAGGCAACCTGCTCGAGCCTCAGCCAGCGGATTGCCGGCGCCTGGAACTGAACGGCCCGATCCTTACCAACGAAGAATTCGCCAAGGTACGACGTCTGGAACTGCCGGGCCTGCGGGTTGGGCTACTGTCCAGCCTGTTCCGCGCGGCGCGTGGTGATAAGGGTCTTGCAGGTGCACTGGAGGACCTCTGGAGTGCGGCTCACCGGATGATCGAGAGCGAGAACCTCAACGTGCTGGTCTTGAGCGATCGTGGCGTGAACAAGGACCTTGCCGCCATCCCTTCGCTGCTCGCGATGTCAAGCCTGCACCACTACCTGATTCGCGAAGGCCTGCGCACACGCGTCAGCCTCGTGATTGAAACGGGCGAGGCACGGGAGGTGCACCACTTCGCCCTGCTGATCGGTTATGGCGCAACCGCCGTCAATCCCTACCTGGCGTTCGAGACTCTGGACGGGATGATCATCGACGGCCTGCTCCCCAATATCGACCACAAGACGGCCTGCAAGAACTTTGCCAAGGCCGCCACCAAGGGCGTGGTGAAGACCATGTCGAAGATGGGCGTCTCCGCCGTGCAGAGCTATCACGGCTCCCAGTTGTTCGAGGCCGTGGGCCTGCGGCAGGACCTCATTGACGAGCACTTCACGTGGACCGCCTCCCGCGTTGGCGGCATCGGCATGGACGTGGTGGCACGGGAAGCGTTAATGCGCCACCAGGCCGCGTTCCCGGCCAGGCCGATCGCGGGCCAGGCTTTGCCGCCGGGTGGCCAGTACCAGTGGCGGGCCAGTGGCGAGTACCACCTGTTCAGCCCGGAATCCATTCACCGGCTGCAGAAAGCGGTGCGCACCGGTAGCTACGCCACCTACAAGTCCTACGCCAGGCTTATCGACGAACATTCCGGGCAGTTGTGCACGCTGCGCGGGTTGCTGGACTTCAAGCCCGGCAAGGCCATCCCGCTCTCCGAAGTGGAGCCTGCGGAAAAAATCATGAAGCGCTTCAAAACCGGCGCCATGTCCTACGGATCCATCAGCAAGGAGTCGCACGAGACACTGGCGATCGCGATGAATCGCATCGGCGGCAAGAGCAATACCGGTGAAGGTGGTGAGGATCCGGACCGGTACGTCCCGCTGCCGAACGGCGACTCGCGCAATTCAGCCATCAAGCAGGTGGCATCGGGTCGCTTCGGCGTGACCAGCGAGTATCTGGTGAATGCCAGTGAACTTCAGATCAAGATGGCCCAGGGGGCCAAGCCGGGCGAAGGCGGCCAGCTGCCCGGGACCAAGGTGTACCCGTGGATTGCCAAGACGCGGCACACGACCGCCGGCGTCGGCCTGATTTCGCCGCCGCCCCATCACGACATCTACTCCATCGAGGATCTGGCGGAGCTGATTCACGACCTGAAGAACGCGAACCGCAGGGCGCGCATCAGCGTGAAGCTGGTCGCCGAGGTGGGCGTGGGCACCATCGCGGCCGGCGTTGCCAAGGCGCACGCTGAAGTAGTGCTCATCAGCGGCCACGATGGCGGTACCGGTGCCTCGCCGCAGAGTTCGATCACGCACGCCGGCCTGCCATGGGAACTCGGCCTTGCCGAGACGCACCAGACACTGGTGCTGAACAACCTGCGCAGCCGAATTGCGGTGGAAACCGACGGTCAGCTGAAGACGGGCCGGGACGTGGTCGTCGCGGCCCTCCTCGGCGCCGAGGAATTCGGCTTTGCCACGGCGCCGCTGGTTGCGGTGGGCTGCATCATGATGCGGGTCTGCCATCTCAACACCTGCCCCACGGGCGTCGCCACCCAGGATCCGAAACTGCGGGAGAAGTTCACCGGCAAGCCGGAACACGTGGTGAACTTCATGCGTTTCATCGCCGAGGACATGCGCGAGCAGATGGCGCAACTCGGGTTCCGCACGATCGAGGAGATGGTCGGCCGGGTCGATCGGCTCGAGCCCAGGAAGGCCATCGACCACTGGAAGGCGAAGGGCTTCGACTTCAGCAATATCCTGTACCAGCCGGATGTCGGCCCCGAGGTCGGCCGCTTCCAGCAGATCGGGCAGGATCACGGTCTCGAAAAATCAATGGACGTGATGACGCTGCTCGACCTCTGCAAGCCCGCAATCGAGCGTGGCGAGAAGGTCACGGGTGAACTGGCCATTCGCAACGTCAAC
>CAZPNN010000222.1:0-5844 GCA_964587605.1 uncultured Chromatiaceae bacterium | reverse complement strand
CCCGTCCTGGTCCGCAACACGCTGTCGCCGGACGACGCCTGGGGGTTCACGTTCTTGGACCGCAATGCCTGCCGAAAGAAGATCGAATCCATGCGCCACGGCGGGCACTACGAGCCGATCACGACCCAGGGCACGATCATGTACCCGCAGATCGGCGGTGGTTCCAACTGGGGTGGCGGGGCGTTCGACCCTGCGCGCAACCTGCTGGTCACGCCGGTGTCGCAGATACCGTACTACGTGCAGTTCCTGCCACGCGACCAGGTGGACCCGGAGTTTGCCAAGCGGCCGGAGGCCGGTGCGCCGATGCAGAAGCCGGGGTACCTCGGCGATACGCCGTACGGCGTGAAGCAGGGGCCGCTGATGTCGCCGTCGTTCACTCCCTGCACCAAGCCGCCGTGGAACATGCTCGTGGCAGTCGACATGGCCGCCGGCGAAATCAAGTGGAAGATTCCGTTCGGTCGCCTCGACAAGCTGATGCCATTTCCGATCCCGCTCAATCTGGGTGGCCCCTCGGCCGGCGGCCCCATCGTCACGGCCAGCGGTCTGATCTTTATCGGCGCGACACCGGACGACCGGCTGCACGCCTACGACATCGAGACTGGCGAGGAGTTGTGGGAGCATCGTGCCCCGACCTCGGCCATGTCGACGCCGATGACTTACGAGGCCGACGGGCGGCAGTTCGTGGTGTTCGCCGCGGGCGGCCATTCCTGGTATGACGCCAAGGGCGTCGATGACTACGTGCTGGCCTATGCCCTGCCGGTGGCGCCAGGTGACGCGCCAGCTCCCTGAACCAAAGCGCTCATGCCAGTTTCGTGAAGTAGTGCCCGTTTCGTGCCCGGGATGGGCGTGATTGAGAACTGGCGCATGGTTGCCGCGGGCCGGTCGCGGCTAACCTCCGCATTATGTTTGGCGAAACTCTGCTCTCCAGTTTTTCCGTCGTCACCGCGGCAGTGGCCGGCCTCGGAGCGGGCTCCCTGTTCACCCGGCTGCTGGGCAGGGGTGCGAACCGGCCCAAGGGCAAGCGTGCCGACGATCTCCATCACCAGATCCGGGGCCTCGAGGCCGACTTGCGGGTGGCGCAGCGCACGTCCGAGCAGGTGAGGGCGGAACGCGATGCCCTCACGGCCGAACTGGGCAAGACCGCCGCCGAACTGGCCGCCCTTAAGGACCGGTCGTCGGGGCATGCCGAGATCGTCCGCAAGCTCAAGGCCGAGATCCAGCATGAATGCGCGAAGACCTCGAAACTTCGGCTGGAGCTCGCGGATCGCGCCGAGGAAATGGTGCGAACCCACGTGCAGCTGCGCGACGTCCGGACTGAGCTGGGTGTCAGCCAGGTGGGGTCGGACGTGGACACCGACCAGATCGTGCGCCTCGAACGTGAACGCGACAACATGAGCACCACAGTGGCGGCGCTCCGCAAGGAGATGGCCGCCCTCCATCGCGGCAAGCCGGTGCCGGATTCCTCGCTAGCCCTGGACCGGGGCGACGACCTGCTCGTGGATTGCTGACGATGGCGTTCGCGGGACTGATTTTCATCGGCTTGCTGTTCGGCATTCTGCTGAGCGCCATCGTGATCGGCTTCATCGTGGTGCGCTCCGGTGGCCCGCTCAAGGAAAGCCTGTTTGGCGATGCCGCCGGCAAGATGCCGTTTGGCAGGCCGCCACCGGTGCCGGAACTGACGATCGAAGCTGACAACCGCTGCAAGGCTCTGCTGGAGGACTTGCGCATCGCCCAGAAGCTGCTCGACCGGGACCGTGTCCTGCGCGAGGAAAACGCCAGGGCGGCCAGGGACACTGCTGCCGAGATCGAGACCCTGCGAAACCAGGTTGCCGACCGCCAGGCGCGGATCGGGGTCCTCGAGACATCGCTCCGCGAAGCTGGCGCGCGCATCGACGACCTGCTCTGCCAGCTCCGTGACCGGACAGAAGAACTGTCGACGGTCAGCCTGAAGCTCAGGGAGGCGCGAATCGAACTCGACGTGTCCGAAACCGGCGAAACGATGACTTCCGCCCAGATCTGCCAGCTGCAGCGCGAGCGCGACGAGCTGGCCGCCCTCGTGGACCGCCTGCGTCCCCGCGCCGTAGCGAGCCGGCCCTTCGCCTGAATTCCTGAGGCATACTTCCCCGGACTCGCTGTCCGGAGACTCTCCATGCGACTGGGCTTCATGGCCGGCTACTCGCCGGCCGCCGTGAACGTGCCGATGGCCGATATTCTCGAAGCCGAGCGGCTCGGCTTCGATTCGGTCTGGACGGCTGAAGCCTACGGTAGCGATGCGGTGTCCGTCGCCGCCTGGATCCTCGCGCAAACCAGGCACATCAAGGTCGGCACGGCCATCATGCAGATGCCGGCCCGGACCCCCACCTGCGCTGCCATGACCGCAATGACGCTCAGTGCATTGTCCGGCGGTCGCTTCCTGCTCGGGATCGGGCCATCCGGCCCGCGCGTGATCGAGGGCTGGTACGGCGTGCCCTACGGGAAACCCATGACGCGGACCCGCGAATACATCGACATCATTCGCCAGATCGCAGCGCGCCGCGCGCCGCTGGTGCACGAGGGCTTCCACTACCAGATTCCGTTTAAGGGCCCGGGCGCGTCCGGGCTCGGCAAGCCGATGAAGGGCATCCTGCATGGCGACCCGGACCTGAAAATCTACACGGCTGCCGTCACACCGGCGGGACTGCGCACGGCGGCGGAAGTTGCCGACGGCGTTTTTCCCATCTGGATGGATCCCGAGCGCTATGAGTTGATCGGGCCCTACCTGGACGAGGGGTTTCGCAAGGGCGCGAAAGCCGGTGTTCCTGCGCGCGGCCTCGCGACCTTCGACCTGGCCCCGTTTGTCCATGTGTCGATGGGCGATGACCTCGAGGAGTGCCGCAAGCCCGTGCGGGAAAACATGGCGCTGTATATCGGCGGCATGGGCCCGCGGCAGAAGAACTTCTACGCCGAGTACGTTGCCCGCATGGGCTACGAGAGCGAGGCGCATCACATTCAGGATCTGTACCTCGCGGGCCGCAAGGTGGAAGCGGCCGCCGCGGTGCCCGAGGCGTTGATCGACGCCGTGGCGCTGGTCGGACCCGCCGGGCGGATCCGCGAACGACTGGCCGCGTGGAAGGCGGCGGGCCTCGCGGGGCAGGTCACGTCGATGGTGCTCTTAGGCGTGTCGCCCGAAGCGATGCGCCTGCTCGCCGCCGAGCTTCTGTAGCAGCGGCGAAAGCCGCGACCGCATCCTGACCATGCCCCACATCGACTTTGGCTTCCCGATCCCCCAGGTCTTCCTGGATGGCCAGGCTGACCTGGACCTCGTGCGCCGCACGCTCGCGCTCGGCGAGCGGCTCGGTTTTCACAGTGCCTGGGTGCAGGACCAGGTGGCCGGCGACGTGCCGCTTCACGAATCGCTGACGCTGCTGTCCTACGCGTCTGCCCTCACCACTCGTGTGCGACTCGGCGTTTCGGTACTGGTGTTTCCGATCCGCAACGCGGTGCACGTGGCGAAGATCGTCAGTACGCTCGACAACCTGAGCGCCGGCCGGATGATCCTTGGTATCGGGCTCGGGCATGTCATGGCCCGCGAGTTCTTTCGCACCTACGGCATCGACAGCAGGGAAGCCGTGCGCCGCTTCAACGAAGGTGTGCGGGTGATGAAGTCGCTGTGGACCGAGCCTGTGACGAACGTCGAGGGCGAGTTCTACCAGCTTCAGCAGACCGGCATGTGGCCAAAGCCGGTGCAAAAACCCCACGTGCCGCTGTGGTTCGGCGGCCAGCACCCCGATGCACTGCGCCGGGCCGTGAAGTACGCCGATGGCTACACCTGCGCGGGCCCCAACACGACGGATCATTTCGCACACTTCGTGCAGCAGATCCGGCGTTTCCTCGACGAGGAGGGGCGCGATCCGGCGACGCTGCCGTTGTCGAAGCGCGTGTACATCGGCATTGACGATAATGCGGGCCGGGCCAAGCGGCGCCTCGACGAGTTCTTCCAGGCGCGGTACCCGTGGCAGATTGAGCGCAACCCGGCTTTCGTGGCGGATATCTGTGCGTGGGGCAGCACGGCGCAGGTCGCCGATAGCCTCGGCCGCGTTGCCCGGATCGGTGCCACCACCATCATCGCCAATCCCCTGTGGGATTTCGAGGAACAGCTGGAAGCGCTGGCTGCAGAAGTGATCCCTGCGGTTCGGTCAACTTAAATGCAAATCGACGTCATCCTCGACACCCGCGCCAAACCCCAGGAACTGGCCGAGCTTGGCCGCCTGGCCGAACGTTTCGGCTTGCACGGCGTCTGGGTGTCCAGCCTGCTGGATTCACGGGACCCGTTCACCAATCTCGGGCTGCTGGCCCTGACTTCGTCCCGGATCCGGCTCGGACCCATCGCCGTGAACCCGTTCGACACGCACCCGGTGAAAATTGCCTCGGCATTGCTGACGCTGAACGAGATGTCCGGTGGCCGTGCACAGATTGTGATCGGCGGAGGCGGCGAAGCGCTACAGGCCCTCGACATCAGGCCCGAACGGCGGGTGCGGGCAGTTCGCGAGTGCGTGGAGATCATCCGCGCGGCCGCCAGCGGTGAGCGGATCAACTACGCCGGGGAACTGTTCCGCGTGAAGAACCTGCAGCTGCGCTGGATCGAGGCCGCGGCGCCGCGAATCCTCGTCGGGGCCAGCCAGCCGCAGATGCTGCGAATGGCGGCCGGCTGCGCGGACGGCGTCATGATGAGCGACATGCCTCCGGCGCCGGCGACGGCGGCCATCGGCACGCTCGATGCGGCGCTTGCAGCTCGCGGTCAGCGCCGTCCGGACTTTCACACCACCGCGTTCACCGCCTGGCATGTCTATACGGACCGCCAGCAGGCGCTGCACGAGGCACGGCGCTGGCTCCTGCTCCGGGGCATCTTCCGGCCGTGGCTGCTCGCCGGGTTCCTGGCCCCGGACGACGTTGCGCTCGTGATGGCGAGCCAGGCGGCCTTCGCCCGGGCCTTCGCCGCCGGCAGTCACGTCGTCGACGGCGTGCCCGACCGGATCCTCGACACACTGGTCGATAACGTGACGATATCGGGAACACCTGACAATCTGGAGCCGGTACTGGCGAAACTTCAGCACCTGAAGGCGGCCGGGCTCGGTGGCGTTGCGTTGCGGCTGTACGCCGACCCGGCAGCGTCGATTCGCCTGATCGGGACGCGGATCGTGCCAGCATTGTCGTAGGAGCGCCTTCAGGCGCGACATCGCTGCCCAAAATGATTGCCAGAGGTCGCGCCTGAAGGCGCTCCTACTCCGGCGGGCGTCGCAGCACCTTGGTCTGGCTCCGCGACTTCTTGTTGTCCAGCCGTCGCTGGCGTGAGCCCTTTGTGGGTCTGGTGGCGACGCGTGCCCGGGTGACGCGGCTGGCGGCGGCGACCAGCTCGTTCAGCCTGGCGAGCGCGTCGTCGCGGTTCTGCTCCTGGTTCCGGAAGCGCTGCGCCTTGATCACAAGGACGCCATCCCGGGTGAGGCGCCGGTCATCGAGCTTGAGCAGGCGGGCCTTGATGTGATCCGGCAGGGATGAAGCCTTGACGTCGAAACGGAGATGGATGGCGCTGGCCACCTTGTTCACATTCTGCCCACCAGCGCCCTGGGACCGTACGGCGGTCAATTCGACCTCTTCAGGCAGGACGGTGATCGGGTGCCGGGGATTTGACATCTGCAAAATTGTGCCGGAGTGCGACCCCTCTTAGAATGGGCGGTGAGCGGTACGCTCGTCCATCCCCCGGTGCGAAGAATGAAGAACATCCGTCTATCCCTGGCTGCACTCCTGCTCCCCGTCGGCCTGATCGGGCTGTGGTACCCGGATGCGGCGCGGGCGGGCCTGAGCCTC
>CAZPNN010000221.1:0-5538 GCA_964587605.1 uncultured Chromatiaceae bacterium | reverse complement strand
GAGCTTCGTTATTCCCTGAATGGAAAAAAAGTCATCGCCCGGAAGGCGATTGAAGTCACCGCGCCCTGACAGCGCAAAGCCAAAGGGCAATCGAGACGCCAGCCGCTGCAGAGCCGGTCAATGGCTTCCCGCCTGCCAGGCGGCTTTGGTATGGTTAGCACCGTACTGGCTAAAGGATTGTGACCATGAAACATCGAAGGACCTGGTGGTGGCTGAAGGCACACCGGCACATGCTCGTCGTCGGGGCAGGCTTTTTCCTGATGGTTCAGCCGGTCAGCAGTCGCGACGGACCACCCGTATTCAAGACCAGCGACCAGAAGATGCTCTACCTCTGGGGGGCAACCATCGGGAACGAGCTTGCCGTCACCGGAGTCACAGATTCGAAGGAACTCGAGTGGATTTTGCGCGGACTGCGGGATCGGGTGGCCGGTCAGTCCCCGGCGTTCGCCGCAGACGAACAGTCACAGCTTAACGATTATCTCTTGAGCCGGCTCACGAAGACCGCCGTAACCGAGGCGGAACTTTCGGCGGCCTATGTCAGGGAAAAAGCCAAAGAGCCCAACGCGGTGGTGACACCGAGCGGTCTTGTCTACCGCGAACTCCTGCGCGGTAATGGCGCGCAACCAACGAAGGACTCCAAGGTCAAGGTTCAGTACGTGGGAACGCTCCGGAACGGTTGGGTGTTCGACAGCTCGCGGCAGCGTGGCGCTCCATTGGAAACGTCGCTAACCCAAGTGATCGGCTGCTGGTCGGAGGCCATTCCAATGATGAAAGTCGGCGGCAAAGCCGCGATTACGTGCCCACCCGGATTGGCCTATGGCGACGGTGGCACTGCCAACATACCCCCAGGTTCGGTATTGACCTTCGACGTGGAACTTCTGGAAGTCGACAAGTAGGCCGGGATAAAGCCGAACCGGCAGCTGATGAGGGACGAGCGGTGGCGGTTTGGTAGCGGCAGCCGCCGAAACACCATCGCCAAAAGCGCGAGTCATAATTCTATGGCGGGCGCGGGCGAATGAATCTGGACACTGGGAGGCTTTCGTGTCGCTGACTTAAGCTAAACAGCGATCTTCCGTGGCGGAATGCGAACAACTTTGCCGTCCTCAACCACCACGATGTGATGGCCGGCTTTCTTGTGCGCCAGTAGTGCGGCATGCACGCCCTCCCGGGCCGCAGCGACCACCCGCGTGTGCTGGGTAAGGTTCGCTGGCCGCTTGGTTCGAGTCCCGGACTTAACCTTTGTCGACGATATCTTTTTCATATTTCCGCCTAAGGCGCTCCCACGGTCCAACTTTGTCCCAGTTTACCGGTCCGCCGACATTCCGCCAGGCAATCGCACAAGGGTCCGGCTGTCCAGAGTTGTCGAGCAGGAGCCATGAGTCGGCGAACGGCCGGTAGAGGTTAAAGAAATTGCTGAGGCTGCGGGCATAACGTCGCCGCACAACGCCCTCTGGCACACGATGCCCACCAGTCCGCACCCGTTCACGGACGCGCCGCACTGCCGCTGAAGCACTTGGCAACCAGAGGTAGACCAGGTGAAACTCATAGCCTTCGGTCTGCCAGCGTCGCAGCAGCGGCGCGAAGGTACGACTCGCTAACGTGGTCTCGAAGGCGAAACTCCGACGGGCGCCGGCAAGTTCGAGGATCCGCGTCAACATGACCCGGCCGGCCCGGAATGCGGCGGTTTCTGGCGCCAACACAGACAGCCCCTGCGCGATCATGTCCGCGTTCACAAATTCCTCGATGCCGAAGGCCTTGCGCACGATGGGAGGCGCTGTGGTGGACTTGCCCGCGCCGTTAGGTCCTGCAATCACCACGACTCGCGGCACGGGCCTCGATCCTCAGTCCACTTGGGTCATGCCAAGGTACTGGCAGAAATGACCCGCGGCAACAGCGGACCGGGCTGGAAAATCCGAGTGTGCCCCGGACCTGGTGCTACAAAAGGCGAGGTCGCGCGATGGACGGGTGGAGCGCGCTTTTCGGGAAGCGCCAGGCCAATTTCTGCCGAGGCTGGCAGCGGGCGGACAGCCATTGAGAGATCCGGGCGATCTCGTCGTCCATCAGGTAAGCCTCGGAATCCTTCCAGCCGACCAGAGTCACGCAATTCTGCTCGTTGGTCAGCAGGAAGCGTTCTTCATCCGAGGCGGCGACCCTGCATCCCGGAACGATCAGCGTGGGCACGATCTTGATCGGGTGGCCGATGGTGCGACCAAGTTCCTTCGCTAGGCCGCCGCAGGCCTTCATCACCGGCTGGAGCCCGAACGCGCCGTGGTCGGGACCGAAGGTCAGGAACCCGCGCGCCAGACTCACGGTCACGGCGCCGGGTCGGGACGGCAATACCACCTGGGCTGCGAAGACGCCGATGGGGCCGACAACGACGTGGTCAATGACGCAGTTTCCGATCGGCACGGCGTGAAACACGCGATGCCCTCTGAGTTGAACCTCATCGAGCCGCTGGGCTACCCTCCGGTCAGCATCGAGCAACGACCGCAGCCTGCTGCGATATCGAACGAGTTGCACACCCTTGGCAGCGGCAAACGCTCCAACCACTCCGACGAGCACGGCGATTGTGACCCAGCCCCACGTCGGCTGATCGGGCCAGCCATCCTGGCGCGCAAACATCGCAAGGACGCCAAAGCAGATGCCAAAGAGCAGCACCGCGGTACGGTGCCGCCGCAGACGGCGATCGATGCTGTCGATTTCCAGGACGACGAAGGCAGCCGGCTGGTGATGCAGACGAGACTTTGCCGCGCGTCGCGACCTTGCGACGAGAAGCACGCCCGCACACACCGTGGACCCCAGTAGATACGCGATCGCTATCGCCAGGCCGACGGCGGCAAAGGCGCTCAGCGAGGAAGGAGTGAACATGGCGCGGGGACCCGCATTCGACTGGGGGCAGAGCTTAGGCGCGCCGACGCCAGACCCACCGTGACTGGCATCACACCTGCCGCAGCGGGGGGTGCCGGTGGTACGGACTGGGGAACGGCGCGCACCATCGCAATTCGCAGCAGGCGCCGGCCCAGGCAACCGGCGGGGCACGCGAAGTCACGGCCTGGCGGATATTGTTAAATGTTCCGGGCGCAGCCGGGGTATTGAACGCGCGGGCCGCCTGGCCCACCATGACCGCCTATACGAATAAGAATAGCGAGGCACTTTGACATGAAGCCCTGGAACTCCCTGCGGCCCATCGCGGCCGTTTCTTTCCTGATCGCCTGTGTTGCAGCCGGCTCCCTCATAACGACCGCGGGCGAAGCGGCGGCTTCCGGCGGGTGGCGAGTCTCCGACGGCGCGACGGAAAGCGTCGCCACCGTCGATACCGACTACGCCCTGGTGCAACTCAACGGCGAGCCGCTCTCGACGTACGTCAAGACGAAGCCAGGCCCCGGCAAGAAGATCGACTTTAACAACGCCACGACGAAGTCCTACCGATCCCAGCTGTCGGCGCTGCGCAATAGCTTCAAGCAGTGGCTCCAGGCAAATGCCCCGCGCGCCAAGATCACCAGTTCATGGGACATCTCCCTCAACGCCGTCAGCGTGAAGCTCAATGGGACGACTCTTTCCAAACTGCGCACGTCCCCGCAGGTCAGGCGCGCCGAGTACCAGGGCCTTTACCGGCCCACCGACATCGATCCGGACTTGTCCCTGGTCAATGCGCTCAATGCCTGGGCAACCGTCGGCGGCGCGGCGAACGCCGGGGCCGGCGTCAGGGTGGCCATCGTCGACTCCGGGATTGCGGAGGATCATCCCTGCTTCGACGATGCGGGCTACCGCGCGCCGGCCGGCTTCCCCCGGGGCCAGCAGCAGTACACCTCCAACAAGGTCATCGTGGCCAGGGTCTTCAACAACAAGGGCAACCTTACCGGCTTCGATGCGAAGGCCGTCGATTCCCACGGCACTCACGTCGCCGGCACGGTGGCCTGCAATTTCGAGACGACGGCCGACGTCGACGGCGTTGCCATTCCCTACGCACCGTCCGGCGTGGCGCCGCGGGCCTATCTCGGCAACTACAATGTGTTCCCGGGCGACGTCGAGGACGCGCGCTCCGAGGACATCCTCAATGCCCTGGAAGCCGCCTACGCCGATGGCATGGACGTGGCCAACATGAGCCTCGGTGGCGGTGCGAGTGGGATCCAGGATCTCCTCACCATCGCCGTGAATGACCTCGACGTCGCCAACATGGTGGTCGCGGTCGCGGCTGGTAACGAAGGCGACGGTGATCCCGACGCCCATCCGCCGCTGGCACCCGGCCACTACACCGTCGGATCCCCGGGCTCAGCGGCTCGGGCCCTGACCGCGGGCGCCTCGACCGTCGGGCATCGGGTCGCCACGACCTTCGCTATCGCCGGGTCCTCCTACGATGCCGTGGCCGGTGACTTCGGCACGGTCGCAGCCCCCCTGACGGCGCCGACCGGGATCGTCACGGTGGCTCCCGTCAACGCGGTGAGCGGCTTCAGCGAGGCCTGCGGACCGCTCCCGGCGGGCTCGCTCACCGGCAGGATCGCGATGATCGGCCGCGGGACCTGCGACTTCAGCTTCAAGATCCGTGAAGCCGAACTGGCCGGGGCCATTGCCGCCATCGTGGTCAACCGGGAGGACGGCGATCCGTTCCCGATGGGCCAGGGCGAAAGCCCGGACGGCACGCAACCCGTGATCCCGGCCTACATGATCAGCCTCAGCGACGGCATCGCCATCCGGACGGCGGTTGCCAACGGCACCGCGGGCAGAATCAACCTGGCGGTCTACCAGGTCACCGGCACCGACAATCGCCAGGCCAGCTTCTCGAGCCAGGGCCCGACGGATGTTGATTTCAGGGTCAAGCCGGATCTCATGGCCCCGGGTGACAACGTGCTGTCCTCGGTCACCGGCGACTGCGGGGCCTACGGATGCTGGGCCTTTTTCAGCGGAACCTCGATGGCTACTCCGCATCTTGCGGGTGCCGCCGCCGTCGTGCGCGCGGCGCACCCAGGGTGGTCAGCCGAGCAGGTCCGCTCCGCCATCGTCAACACCGCTCAGCTCGACGTCCTGGCGACGGCCGACGGCAGCGAACTCGCGACCGACGTCAATTTCGCCGGGGCCGGCCTCCTCGATGTCGACGCGGCCCTGAATGCCGTGGCCGCCATCGGGCCCGTGAGCACGAGCTTCGGCGCCGTTCCGCAGGGGTCCGGACAGACTCGAACAGCCGCGCTCACCATCACCAACCTTTCCGGCAGCAGCCGCACCTGGGACCTGGCCGTCACCGACCTCGCCGGGAGCGGCGTGACCTTCGGCCTGAGCCACAACTCGGTGAGCCTGGCCGCCGGCCAATCGGTGGCGGTGACCGTGACCATGAGCGCGGTCAAGCTCGCCGAACCCGGCGACCACCAGGCATGGCTGCGACTGACCACTGCGGGTGGCACGGTGGCGCACAGCGCCCTGTATGTTTTCGTGAAGTGAGAAGATAAACAAACTGGGTGCCTAATACTTTTCCCTGGTTTCCCGCAGTCTTGCTTGGTTTTCCCCGGTTCTGGGGAAAAATATTAGGCACTCCCCTGCTCTGGG
>CAZPNN010000220.1:0-3609 GCA_964587605.1 uncultured Chromatiaceae bacterium | reverse complement strand
AGGGAAGTGGTTCTTCGCAACGGACTGAAGAGCGCCTACATCCGGCCGCTCGCCTACCGCGGCTACGGCGATGTGGGTGTCGTCCCGAAGGAAGGCCATCCTGTCGAACTCGCGATTGCTGCCTGGGAATGGGGTGCTTACCTCGGTCCGGAAGCCCTGGAAAAGGGCGTCGACGTTTGCGTTTCCTCCTGGCAAAGGGTTGCCCCCAATACCATTCCTGCGCTGGCAAAGGCCGGCGGCAACTACCTGTCGAGCACCCTCGTCGGGTCCGAGGCCCGGGACCGCGGCTTTGCGGAAGGCATTGCGCTGGCAGCCGATGGCACGGTGAGTGAAGGCGCGGGAGAAAACCTTTTCCTGGTCCGGGATGGCGTGCTCATTACGCCGCCCGGTGCGGCGTCCATCCTCCTCGGCATTACCCGGGACAGCGTCATGATCCTGGCCCGCGATCTCGGCATCGAAGTTCGCGAACAGGTCTTGCCACGGGAAATGCTGTACATCGCCGATGAGATTTTCCTGACGGGAACAGCGGCAGAAATTACGCCAGTACGGTCCGTGGATCGCCTTTCGGTCGGCATCGGTTCGCGCGGCCCCATAACAAAGGCACTGCAGGACGCCTTTTTCGGCCTGTTCGATGGCCGGACTCCTGACAAATGGGGATGGCTTGAGCCCCTCACCGACGTCCGCGTCAGGGAATGCTGAAATGAGTGGCAAATCGCTTTTCCAGAAAGTCTGGGACGACCACATCGTCGTAGCCGAGACCGCTGATACTCCGGCGGTGCTCTATATCGATCTTCATCTGACCCATGAAGTCACAACCCCTGAGGCATTTTCGGTGCTCCGCTCCCGGGGATTGCGCATCAGGCGCCCCGATCTCACGCTCGCAACTCTTGACCACTCAACGCCGACGGTCCGGGTCACCTCCCTGAAGGATCTCGACGTCGTCTCCGAACCCGCGGCCGCCGCCCAGATCCGGGTCATGATCGAGAACTGTCACGAGTACGACATCGAACTGTTCGGCTTCGACAGCGACGCCCGCGGCATCGTCCACGTGATCGGTCCGGAACTCGGGATCACCCAGCCCGGCAAGACGATAGTTTGTGGTGACAGCCACACCAGTACGCACGGTGCCTTTGGCGCACTCTCGTTTGGTATTGGCACCACCGAAGTCGGCCACGTTCTGGCGTCCCAGTGCCTGTTGCAGCGCCGGCCGAAAACGCTGGCGATCAGTATTGATGGCAACCTTGGCCCCGGTGTCACCGCCAAGGACATTATTCTTGCCGTCATTGGCCGGATCGGCGTCGGTGGCGGCACCGGCCATGTCATCGAGTACCGCGGTAGTGCGATTCGCAGCCTCGACATGGAACAGCGGATGACCATCTGCAACATGTCCATCGAGGGCGGCGCCCGTGCCGGGATGATCGCACCCGACGATACGACCTTCCAGTACCTGAAGAACCGGCAGATGGCACCACAAGGCGCCGATTGGGACGCCGCGGTAACCCGTTGGCGAAAGTTGCCTTCCGACGCAGATGCCACGTTTGACCGCGAAGTCACCATCGACGCCAGCCAGCTCACGCCGATGGTGACTTACGGCACGAATCCCGGAATGGTTATTCCGATCAGCGAGCCCGTGCCAAAGGCAACCAATGCCAGCATTCGCAAGGCGCTGGATTACATGGGCGTGACGGAGAACAAGCCGATGCTCGGCATGCCCGTTGATGTGGTCTTCATCGGCAGCTGTACCAACTCGCGCCTGTCCGACCTGCGACTGGCTGCCGAACTGATGCGCGGCCAGAAGGTTGCCAAGTCGGTCCGGATGCTTGTTGTGCCCGGTTCCGAGCAGGTGAAGCGGGCCGCGGAAAAGGAAGGACTGCACGAGGTGTTCCGCGCTGCCGGCGCCGAATGGCGCGAAGCCGGCTGCTCGATGTGCATTGGCATGAATGGCGACACGGCAGGCCGCGGCGAGCTCTGTGTGAGCACGAGCAACAGGAACTTTGAAGGCAGGCAAGGGACCGGCGCACGCACGGTCCTCGCCAGCCCACTGACGGCCGCCGCATCGGCCATCGCGGGCCGAATTGCAGATCCACGGCCCCTCCTCCGCCAGTAAGGTAGTTCTTATGAGCAAGGTCACCAGAGTGCAATCACGGACCGTGGTAATGCCCCAGGCCGACATCGATACGGACCAGATCATTCCCGCCCGCTTTCTGACCACGACCACCCGCAAGGGACTTGGCAACGCGCTGTTTGCCGACTGGCGCTACGACGAAACCGGCAAGCCGAAGCCTGACTTCCTGCTGAATCGTCCGGAAGCTTCCGGCTGCGCAATTCTCGTGGCCGGGAACAATTTCGGCTGTGGTTCCTCCCGGGAACACGCGCCCTGGGCGCTGCTGGACTTCGGCATACAGGCGGTGATCAGCACGGAGATCGCCGATATCTTTCGCGGTAATTCGCTCAAGAACGGCCTCGTGCCGGTTATTGTGGACAACGCCACCCACGGCTGGCTCGTCGAGAATCCCGGCGTCGAGGTCACGATCGACGTGACGGCCTGCAAACTGCACCTCCCCGACGGGCGAGCCGTTGCCTTTCCGATTGATGGTTTTTCAAAGTACTGCCTGCTGAACGGCGTGGACCAGCTTGGCTATCTGCTGGACCAGGCCGACGCCATCACCCACTACGAGAACACACGCCCGTGGAAGCCCTGATCGGGGTCCTTGCCGGGGACGGCATCGGACCCGAGGTCACCGCGGAAGCCGTGCGGGTCCTCAAAGCCGTCGGCACGCGGTACGGCCACGCGTTCACGTTTCGTCATGGGTTGATCGGCGGTGCCGCCATCGATGCCACGGGATCGGCCTTCCCGCCCGCTACCCGCCAGCTCTGCGCTGATGCCGCTGCCGTGCTCCTCGGTGCCGTGGGCGGACCGAAATGGAGCAGCCCCGACGCGCCCGTGCGACCGGAGCAGGGCCTGCTCGACATGCGGGCCGCCATGGGCGTCTACGCCAACCTGCGGCCCGTGGTGACCCACCCTGCCCTGTACGACTCGTCGCCCCTGAAACCTGATCGTCTGGCGGGCGTTGATATTCTTGTAATCCGGGAACTTACGGGCGGAATCTACTTTGGGCGTAAGGAGCGGTCGGCCACCGCGGCCACGGACGTTTGCACGTACACGCGCGAGGAAATCGAGCGCGTACTGCGGATGGCAGGGGAACTCGCCACACAGCGTCGCCGCAAGGTGACCTCTGTCGACAAGGCTAACGTGCTGGAAACCTCCCGCCTCTGGCGGACTGTCGCAACGGAGCTCTACGCGCGGGAATTTCCACAGCTGCAGGTTGAACACCTGCTGGTGGATGCCGCAGCGATGCATCTGCTGTCCCGGGCGGCCGACTTCGATGTCATCGTCACGGAAAACATGTTCGGTGACATCCTGACTGACGAGGCGTCCATGTTGACGGGGTCTTTGGGGATGCTGCCGTCAGCAGCCCTTGGTAACGGCCCACCGGGACTCTACGAACCAATTCACGGCTCGGCACCTGATATCGCCGGCCAGGGAAAAGCCAATCCCTGCGGCACGATACTCAGCGTAGCCATGCTCCTCAGGCACTCATTTCGCCT
>CAZPNN010000219.1:0-8142 GCA_964587605.1 uncultured Chromatiaceae bacterium | reverse complement strand
AGCCGGTTCAGCAGTGCGATTCGCTGGCGGAGCAGGACGCCACCGTAGTAGACGACTGCCGCGAGGGTCAGGGTCTGGAGCAGGTCGAGCTTGAGGGCGAACACCGGCATCGGGCGAACAGTATCGCACGCAAGCAGGCAGGGCTTGCACTGGTCCTGGATGCCGTAGCTGGTCTTCCGGATATTCCCGGACACCGGCTTAGGTGCAATGATGCACGCTGGAAGGTGAAAGGAGCGAAGACCTGATGGCTGGAGTTGAGTTCGGCATCGTGATGGAGCCGTCGGCGGGCTACACGGCCCGCCTGGCCGGGGAGATCGAGGCCATGGGCTTCGATGCCTTGTTGTGCCCGGACACCCAGTGCCTGAGTCCGGATCCCTACGGCCAGCTGAGCCTGGCGGCCGCCAGCACGTCGCGTTTGTTCCTCGGCACCGGGGTCACCAATCCCGTCACCCGGGATGCGTCGGTGACCGCCGGCGCCCTGGCAACCTTGCAGACGGAGTCCGGTGGGCGCGCACGTTGCGGCATCGGTCGCGGCGATTCCTCGGCGGCCCACATCGGCCGGCGCAATGCCACGACGGCTGAGCTGCGTACCTACGTGGAGCAGGTGCGCGGCTACCTGCGCGGTGAGACCGTGGTGCGCGGCGAGACCAGTTCGCGGATGCGCTGGCTTGAACCGGGCGAACTGCCCACGGTTCCGCTGGATCTGGCCTGCACCGGCCCGGCGACCATACGGATGGCCGCGGACGTGGCGGACCGCGTGAGCTTCGCGGTAGGCAGCGCCCCGGAACGCATCGAGTGGGCGCTCCACACCCTGAACGCCCGCCTGAAGGAAACCGGCCGGGACCGCGCCACGCTCAGCGTCGGCGCGTACGTCAACCTGGTGTGCGACCCGGACGAAAAGCGCGCCATCGATCTCGGCCGTATGATTTCCGGCATGGTGGCGCACTTCGCCGGCATGAAGGACTCACCCGTCGAGCACTTGCCGCCGCAACTCAAGGCGCTGGCCATCAGGATGAAGTCGGGCTACGACATGGCCCGTCACGCGCAGAACGAGGGTTCTCATCTGCAGATGGTCGATGACGAATTCGTCGACTGGTTTTCCATTTGCGGGCCGCCGGCCAAGTGCGTGGACCGGCTGCGTGCGCTCATTGACCTCGGCCTCGATCACGTCAACCTGCTCGGCGGTTCGCCGGTGCCAACCCCGCACGGCGCGCGGCAGGAGGCCATGGTGCGGCAATCAAGGTTGTTCGCCGAACAGGTCATGCCCCGGCTGCGTTGAGCGGGTAGGAGGATAAATCCAGTGAGCAAGGCATTTACTCGCGAGGCCGATGGCGATGATGCGGATGACGCTGCAGATTTCGAGGCTGAAAACCCGCTGCCTGCCGGTGCAAAGAACTACATCACATCCGGCGGGAAGCAGCGGCTCAGGGACGAGCTTGAGTATCTCCTGAACAAGGACAGGCCCGCCGTCACGGCCGTGGTTTCCTGGGCGGCCCGCAACGGTGATCGCAGCGAGAATGCGGATTACCACTACGGCAAGCGAAGATTGCGGGAAATCGACCGGCGTATTCGGTTCCTTACCCGCCGCCTGGATTCGGCGGAGGTGGTCGATCTGGCGAAAGCTCCGGATGACGCGCGGGCAGGCCGGGTGTTCTTCGGCGCCACCGTGACCTTTGCCGACGACAAGGGCGAGCAAAAGACCGTAACGATCGTTGGGGTTGATGAGATCGATCTCAGGCGCAATCACATCAGCTGGGTGTCGCCGCTGGCGAGAGCCCTGATGAAATCCCGGCCGGGCGACAGCGTGGTCGTCCGGGTGCCGGATGGCAGTGCAGAACTCGAGATTATCGAGGTGCGTTACGTGCCGATTGATTCGCCGCCGTTCGAGCCCATTACCACCTGAGAAGCCCGTGTTGCTCACCGAACTCAAGCTGCGGCCCATCGGCGTCGTGCACAGCCCGCTCAAGTCCAAGGCTGAGGCCGCGCGGCAGCCTGCCGCGGCGACCGGCGCGACGGCGCGCATCGAACTTCATCCCGGTCAGCACTTCGAGCACGCGCTCGAAGACCTTGAAGGCTGGGAACGAATCTGGGTGTTGTTCTGGTTCCACCTGAATGATTCATGGCGTCCCAAGGTGCTGCCGCCCCGCAGTGCCTCGGGCCGCAAGGGCGTGTTTGCCACCCGGTCCCCGTACCGCCCGAATCCCGTTGGCTTGTCCGCCGTCCGCCTCGAACGGATCGAGGGTCTGACCCTGCATATTCGCGATGTGGATCTCGTGGACGGCACGCCGGTGCTGGATATCAAGCCTTACGTGCCCTACACCGATGCTTACCCGGACTCTGCCATGGGCTGGCTGCACGACGAGGCCCTGGCGGTTGCCGGGGCGACCCCGGCAGACCCGATCACGGCCTGGGCCGTCCGTTTCGAGCCGCTGGCAGCCGAACAGGCCGCCTGGGTTGAGGCCCGGACGGGCCTTCCACTGCGCGCACGAATAGCCGGAACACTGATGCTCGGGCCGCAGCCGCACGCGTACCGGCGAATCCGGCGTGACGGGACGGACTATCGGCTCAAGGTCAAGGAGTGGCGCGTGCAGTTCACTCTGGATCACCGTGATGTCCGGGTTCTGGCGATCAGTTCGGGCTACCGGCCGGCGGAGATCGCCAGGTCGGCCGGGGCGAGCGAGGATCCGCTGGCCGTGCATCGGGACTTCCGGGCCACGTGGGAGTAGGCTCGGGCACCGTACAATAACCACCAGTCAACAGTCGCGAGGGTGACGCGCGAATGAGCAGCAATCAGGAACTGCAGAAGCGCCGCGAACAGGCCATGGCCCGCGGCATGCCGAGCCAGTTGCCGGTGTATATCGACCGGGCAGCCAACGCCGAACTCTGGGATGTCGAAGGTCGCCGGTACATCGATTTTGGTACCGGCATCGCTGTGCTGAACACGGGGCACCTGCACCCGGGCGTGCAGGCGGCCGTCCGTAAACAGCTCGAGCGCTTCAGTCACACCTGCTTCATGGTGACGCCCTACGAGTCGGCTGTGGCGCTGGCCGAAAAGCTGAACGCACTGGCGCCGGGCAAGACGCCGAAAAAAACCCTCCTGGTGACCACCGGCGCCGAGGCCGTCGAGAACGCCGTGAAGATCGCCCGTGTGCACACGGGCCGCACCGGCATCATCAGTTTCGGCGGCTCCTTTCACGGCCGCACCCTGCTGGCTATGGGCCTCACCGGCAAGACAGCGCCCTACAAGGCAGGCTTCGGGCCCTTTCCGGCCGAGATCCATCACGCCCCGTTCCCGATCGCCTATCACGGCATCAGTGTTGCCGATTCGCTGGCCGGGATCGAGAGCCTGTTTGCGGAAGACATCGAACCCACGCGGGTGGCGGCAATCATCGTGGAGCCCGTGCAGGGCGAGGGCGGTTTCTACATCGCGCCCCCCGAATTCCTCCGCGCGCTTCGTGAGCTCTGTGACCGGCACGGCATCGTGATGATCGCCGACGAAATCCAGACCGGCTTTGGCCGCACCGGCCGCATGTTTGCGATGGAACACTCCGGCGTGGAACCGGACCTGATGACCGTGGCCAAGAGCCTCGCGGGCGGGTTTCCGCTGGCAGGCGTCATCGGCAAGGCGGCGATCATGGACGCACCGGCGCCGGGCGGGCTTGGCGGCACCTACGCGGCCTCGCCAATCGGTTGCGCTGCTGCGCTGGCCGTCCTTGAGGCGATGGAGGCCGAGAAGTTACCGGCTCGTGCCAGTCACATTGGTGAACTCATTACCGGCCGGCTCCGTGGGCTCGCGCAGCGTTTCGATTGCATCGGCGACGTGCGCGGACTTGGCGCCATGGTGGCGATGGAACTCGTGAAGGGCGGCAAGGCGGATCAGCCGGACGCGGACCTCACGCGGGATATCGTGCAGGCAGCAGCCCGCAACGGCCTCGTGCTGCTCTCCTGTGGCCGGCGCAAGAACGTCCTGCGTTTTCTCGTGGCGCTGACGGCCACTGATGCGCTGATCAGCGAAGGCCTGGATATCCTCGAGCGCACTCTGGCCGAATTGCGCCCGGCGGTTTCACAGGCAGCGATCCAGCGGCAAGCCTGAGCTGGTCATCCCTGAGCTGCTGGTCCCTGAGATTCTCCTCATGAGCGCGCACCAATCCTGATGGCGCCACCATCCCGCCACGCGCGGCGCGTGGCCTTGCCGTTCAAAGGCCAGCTTCGCGCGCCGGCCGAACCCGCGTCTGCGATTGTGGTTGGAGGCGGGCTGGCAGGTCTGGCAGCGGCGGTCGTACTGGCCGAGCGCGGTGTGCAGGTTACGGTGCTTGAACGGGAAAGGTATCTCGGTGGCCGTGCCGGTGCCTGGACTGATCAGCTTCAGGACGGGACAGTCTTTGAAATGGAGCGGGGCTTCCACGCCTTTTTCCGTCAGTACTACAACTTGCGGCAGCTGCTCCGCCGTGTGGATCCGGAGCTCGGGTTTCTGAAGCCCACCACCGACTATCCCATCCTGACGCCGACCGGTAATGAGTCCTTTGCCGGCCTGACGCACTCACCGCTGGTTAACGTCGCCAAGCTGACCTGGCGCACCAAAACGCTCGGTATTCGCGACCTGATCAAGGTGAATGTGCCGGCGGCGCTGGCCATGTTGCGCTTCGATCGTGCGCAAACCTACGCGGAGTTTGATCAGCGTACCGCCGGCGCTTACCTCGATGCGCTCAACTTCCCGCCGCTGGCCCGCCAGCGGCTGCTGCACGTGTTTGCCCATTCCTGCTTCAATCCGCAGGCGGACATGTCGGCGGCCGAACTGCTGCAGATGCTGCACTTCTACTTCACGGCCAACCACGACGGGCTGGTGTTTGATGTGGCGGATCGGCCGTTTTCCCACTGCATTTTTCAGCCGCTCGGGGCGCTGCTCCCTCGCCTGGGCGCCGAGGTGCGCACCGGAGTGACCGCCAGGGCGCTGATTCGGCACGACGGGTGCTGGGTGATGGAGACTGACCGCGAACCGCTGTCGGCGGACCTGGTGGTGCTGGCAACCGAGGTTGGCGGTCTTAAGGAGATCGTTGCCGAGTCCCGCGGTCTGGATGACGCCGACTGGCAGGGCCGCGTTGCCTCCCTCCGCGTGACCAACGCTTTTGCCGTGTGGCGGCTGTGGCTGGATCGCCCGGTGGCGTCCGGCCGGGCTGGCTTCGCGGGCACAGCGGGTGTCGGCCCGCTCGACAATATCTCGGTCTATCACAACCTCGAAGACGAGAGCCGGGCCTGGGCCGCCCGCACAGGCGGTTCGGTGCTCGAGCTGCACGCCTATGCACTGCCAGCTGGTACCGATGAGTCCACCCTGAAGCAGCAGTTGCTGGCAGGCCTGCATGCGCTCTATCCGGAAACGGCCAGCGCGTCGATCATTGAAGAGCGGTTCCTGCTGCGGCAGGATTGTCCGGCGTTCGCCCCTGGCAGTCATCACTTGCGGCCGGAAGTCAGGACGCCGTTCCGTGGTTTGAGTCTGGCTGGAGACTTTGTGCAGCTGCCCTTTCCTTCAGCGCTCATGGAGCGCGCCGCGGCTTCCGGCCTGCTGGCCGCCAGTACTGTGCTCGACGCCCTCGGCGTTGCGCCGGAGCCCCTGTGGTCAGTCGGGATTCACGGACCATTCGCCCGGGTGGGCAGCAGGCTGTGAGTGAGCTCATTCTTTTTGGCCGTGAGCTGCCGCCGCTGCCCGCCGCATCGCCCCTGCCGGACTGGCAGCAGGCCGACCCGCGCTGGATGGATCACGCTTTGCAGGCTGCCCTGGCCCGCTCTGGTGGTGGCTGGTTTGTGGTCGACGAGCGGCGGCGATTCGGCGCGAAGCCCCGGCGTTATCGTATCGACGACCGGGAGCTGGTCTTCTGGACGGGTAACGCGGGCCTGATGGCGGCGCCGAACGCCTGCCCGCACATGGGCGCGTCGCTCGCTTTGGGTTGTGTGCGCCGTGGCCGGCTGGTGTGCCCGTGGCACGGCATGGAACTTGGCGACAAGGCCCAGGGCGCGTGGCGCCCGCTGCCGGTTCACGACGACGGCGTGCTCGTGTGGGTGCGGCTCGACGACGCCGGTGAGGCCCCGGCGGAATTGCCCGTCCTGCCGGTGCGTCCTGCCCGCTGCATTGATGCGGTTGTGCGCCTCGAGGCCCGCTGCCGCCCGGAAGACCTGCTCGCCAACCGGCTCGATCCGTGGCACGGCGTGCACTATCACCCGCACACTTTCAGGCGCTTGCGCGTGGTCGAGCGCCGGGACGACGAGATTACGGTGCGGGTGGCCTTTGCCGTGCTCGGGCGTCTGGCAGTCGAGGTGGACGCCCGGTTTCACTGCCCCGACCCGCGCACGATCGTGATGACTATCGTCGCAGGCGACGGCGTCGGCTCGGTCGTGGAAACCCACGCGACGCCAATCGACGAAGAGCGCTGCGCAGTTATCGAGGCCACGCTCGCCACCTCCGACCGGCCGCAAATGAAGTACGTCTTGCCGCTGGCCCGCTGGGTGCGGCCGTGGCTTGAGCGGCGTGCAGCGCGACTGTGGGTGGAGGACGTGGCCTATGCCGAGCGTCGCAGGGTAGTGCAGGAGCAGCAGCGCGGCGTGCGTGGTAGTCTCAAATAGGTAATTTCCCGGATTCTGCCCTGGTGGTACAGGCTTCTATGGTGATTGAATGACTTCAACATTTTGCAAGACACTCCTTGTCGTTGCGCTGCTGGTTGCGGGCCCCGCCGGTGCGGCGGGCGAGCTGGAGCCGTTCATGGACTACAGCGGCGATCAGTTGTTCCAGCGTTTCTGTGCCAGCTGCCACGGGCGGGCCGGGAATGGCGACGGTCCGGTTGCTTCCTCGTTCAAGGTCATGATCCCGGACCTCACTCGCCTGTCGCAACGCGCGGGTGGCCGGTTCCCGGCCAAGCGCGTGCTGGAAATCATCGACGGGCGGGCCGTGCTGCCCGAGCACGGCACCCGGCCGATGCCGGTCTGGGGTTATGAATTCGAGGCGCAGGTGCCACCCGATCAGCCTGGCCGTGCCACGGCCCAGACGCTGATCTACCGGCTCGTCGAGCACCTCAGGTCCATGCAGCAGTAGGCGGGGAGAGCAACCATGAAATCCAGCGCGTGGCGTTCCATTGCGGTCGTTGTCGATCCGCTGCAAAAGACCCACCCGGGCCTGAGCAAGGCAGCCGCGCTGGCAGTTGCCTGCCACGCCCGCCTGACCTTGTTGAGCACTTTTGTCCTGCCACAACCGATGGTCGACGTGGGCCGCATTTCTGCGAAGGAAATCGTCAGCGCCGCCATTCGTGACCGGCGCCGTAAGCTGGAAAAGCTCGCCGCCGGGCTGCGCCGTCGCGGCTTGAAGGTGAAGTGCGTGGTGGAGTGGGACTATCCGCAGCACGAGGCCCTGGTCCGGTACGTGTTGACGGCACGCCCGGACGTGCTCGTTGCCGAGTCGGGGCGCCACAGCCGGATTGCCCGCTGGATACTCTCGAACACCGACTGGGAACTGATCCGGGGCTGCCCCTGCCCGCTCTGGCTCGTGAGATCCGGCGCACTGCCGAAGAAGCCGCAGCTGCTGGTGGCCGTCGATCCCGGTCACGCGGACGCCCGGCGGTCCCGGCTGGACTCGCGACTCCTGGGCGCCGGGCAGGCGCTGGTCGGCTGCTTTGGCGGAACTCTGGCAATCGTCCACGCCGACCATGCCGACGACAGCCAGATCGAGGCCGTGGAACGGCTGGCGAACCGGTATGCCGTGCCGGCAGCCCATCGCTACGTAATTCCCGGCAACACGACGCGGGTGCTGCCCGAGGTTGCCAAAGCGGCGAAGGCGGATATCTTGCTGCTCGGTGCCGTTTCTCGCAGCCGACTGCAACAACCCTTCATCGGCACCACGGCCGAGCGCGTTATCGATCGCGTGGAGTGCGACCTCTTCGTCGTGAAGCCGGTGGGCTACAAATCGCCCGTCTCACGCCGCCGGCCACGTATCCCGGACTGATGCCGGCGATCCGGCAATCAGCGGGATGAACTGCCGAAGTTTTCGTATCAGGGGGAGTTCCAAATTCGCCCTCCGGGAAAGTCACGATAGAGCTGATAACCCAGGTTAATGCGGCATGTCCCTGCCGGTCGAATGATGCTACTGTTAGCTGGTTACTC
>CAZPNN010000218.1:0-3389 GCA_964587605.1 uncultured Chromatiaceae bacterium | reverse complement strand
GATGTTGTCGGCGAGGTAGGGGCCGCCGACCATGTCGAGGATGACGTCGACACCGCGCTTGCCGGTTTCTTCGAGCAGCACGGCCAGAAAGCTCTCCGTGCGGTAATTCACCGCGCGATCGGCGCCAAGTTCGACGCACAGTGCGCACTTCTCGTCGCTGCCCGCCGTCGCGTAGACGCGGGCGCCGAAGGCCACGCCCAGCTGGATCGCCGTCGTGCCAATGCCGCTGGCCCCACCGTGGACCAGCAGGCTCTCGCCACGTTGCAGGTGCCCGCGTTCGAAGACATTGGTCCAGACGGTAAAGAAGGTCTCGGGAATGGCTGCGGCCTCGATGACGCTGAATGCCGCCGGCACCGGGAGGCACTGTACGGCGGGTGCCACGCAGTACTGCGCGTAGCCACCACCTGCCACCAGTGCGCAGACCCGCTCACCGATAGCCGGTGCGGACACGCCTGGCGCTACGGCCACGACCGTACCGGCGATCTCAAGTCCGGGCAGGTCGGAGACGCCCGGGGGTGGCGGATAACCGCCGGCCCGCTGCAGGCAGTCCGGCCGGTTCACGCCCGCCGCGGCCACGCGAACCAGAACTTCGCCGTCGCCGGGGACTGGTACCGGACGTGTGCAGGGGAGCAGCACTTCAGGTGGCCCCGGCTGCGAAATCTCGATGGCCTGCATCGAGGCGGGCAGCGATGAAGTCTGTAGCTCGTGCATCGGCTGAGTATATCGGGATGAGCGATATCAATGCCCCTGGGATACCGTCTGCTACCATCCCGGCATGCCGGAAAAGGTCATCAGGCTACACCGCAATGGCGAGCTGCCAGTCGTTCTGGACCGCGGGCAGCGGCCGCTGCGCGACCTGCGCATCTCGGTGATGGACCGCTGCAATTTCCGCTGCCCCTACTGCATGCCGGAAGACAAGTACCACCCCGACTTTGAGTTTCTGAAGAGCAGCGAACGGCTGTCCTTCGAGGAGATCCTGCGGCTGGCCAATATTTTTGCCGGTCTTGGCGTGCACAAGCTGCGCATCACGGGCGGCGAACCGCTGCTGCGGCCGAATATTGCCGAGCTGGTCGGTGATTTGTCCCGCGTGCCAGGCATCGACGACATCGCGCTCACCACCAACGGCATCCTGCTGGCCCAGCACGCGGCGGCGCTGAAGGCGGCCGGCCTGTCGCGGGTTACGGTCAGCCTCGATTCGCTCGACGACGCGGTTTTTCTGCAGATGAGCGGCGGCCGCGGCAGCAAGGCAAAGGTGCTCGAAGGCATCGCGGAAGCCGTTACCGCCGGGCTCACGCCGATCAAGGTGAACGCGGTGGTCCAGCGCGGCGTCAATGAGCACACGGTGGTCGACCTGGTGGACCACTTTCGCGGCACCGGCGTGATCGTGCGCTTCATCGAGTACATGGACGTGGGCACCATCAACCACTGGCAGGCGAGCGACACGGTGCCGTCCAGCGAATTGCTCGCCGTGCTGCGCGCCCGCTGGCCGCTGACGGCGGTGGAGCCGAATTACCGCGGTGAAGTCGCGGAGCGTTACCGCTTTGACGACGGCGTGGGCGAGGTGGGCTTCATCTCGTCGGTGTCGGAACCCTTCTGCGGCTCCTGCACGCGCGGGCGCCTGTCGTCGGACGGCCAGCTCTACACCTGCCTGTTTGCGTCCCGCGGCACCGATCTCAAGGGGCCGCTGCGCGCCGGCCTCGACGACGAGCAGTTGCGCGCGCTGATCACCGGCGTTTGGAACAGCCGCGAAGACCGCTACAGCGAGCTCCGCGCCCAGCAACCCGGTACGGCCAAGGTGGAGATGTACTACATCGGTGGCTGAGTCACTCCCCCCTTCCGCCGTAGGAGCGCCTTCAGGCGCGACCCTGTGGTCGCCCGACGCCGAACGGCAGCACCGCGCCCACCTCACCCGCTTCATCAGCCACGTCGCCGCCCGTCACGGCATCGCCGTGCCGGATTACGGCAGCCTCCACCGCTGGTCCATCGAATCACCCGCTGCCTTCTGGGGCAGCCTTGCCACTTTCTGTGACCTGCGTTTTCGCCGCGCGCCGGATGCCGTGCTGGAGCACGGTGAACGCCTGCCCGGGGCGCGCTTCTTCCCGGGTGCCACGCTGAACTTTGCCGAGAACCTGCTGCGCTTTCGCGACGACCATCCGGCGCTGATCTGGCGCGATGAGACCGGGCGACGCGGCGAACTCAGTTACCGCGAGCTGTACGAACAGACCGGCAGGGCCGCCGCCGGCTTGCGCCGGCTCGGCGTAGTCGCAGGCGACCGGGTGGCGGCGTTCCTGCCGAATGGCCCCGAAGCGGTCATCGGCATGCTCGCCACGACGAGTCTCGGTGCGATCTGGTCTTCCTGCTCACCGGATTTCGGCACGGCCAGTGTTCTCGACCGCTTCGGCCAGATCGCGCCGAAGGTGCTGATCGCCACCGACGGCTACTGGTACGCGGGCAAGCGGATCGACACGCGGGCCAACGTGAAGCAACTGGCGGCAAAGCTGCCCGGGCTCGCGGCGGTCATCGGTGTTGGCGATGTGCCGGACAGTATTTCCTGGCAGGCGTTCACGGCGGAGACGGCGCCGCTGGAATTCGCTGCCCTGCCGTTCGATCACCCGGTGTACATCCTCTACTCGTCCGGTACGACGGGCCCGCCGAAGGGCATCGTGCACGGCGCAGGCGGCACCCTGCTGCAGCACCTGAAGGAGCACTTGCTGCACGTCGACCTGCACCGCGACGACCGGCTGTTCTATTTCACGACCTGCGGCTGGATGATGTGGAACTGGCTGGTCAGTGGTCTCGCGAGTGGCGCCACGCTGCTGCTCTACGACGGTTCGCCGATGCATCCGGACTTCGGTGCGCTGTGGCGGATGGCGGACGAGGAGGGGATCACGATCTTTGGCACCAGCGCGCGCTATCTCGCGAGCCTCACCAAAAGCGGCACGCGGCCCCGCGACTCGAACTCGCTCAAGACCGTGAGCACGATTCTCTCCACCGGTTCGCCGCTGGCCCCGGAGACCTTCGATGCCGTGTACGACCTCATCAAGACCGACGTGCAGCTGGCCTCAATCTCCGGCGGCACGGATATCTGCGGCTGTTTTGTGCTGGGCAATCCGCTGCTGCCGGTGCGCCGTGGTGAACTGCAGTGCGCCGGGCTCGGCATGGCGGTGGACATCGTGGACGCAGCCGGCAAGCCGCTGGAGAAGGGCCGGGGCGAGCTGGTCTGCACGCGGCCGTTCCCGTCGCAGCCGGTGTCGTTCTGGGCGGACCCGGACGGCGAGAAGTATCGCAACGCCTACTTCGCGCGCTTTCCCGGCGTGTGGGCCCACGGTGATTTCGCCGAACACACGGCGTCGGGCGGCTTCATCATTCACGGGCGCTCGGACGCCACG
>CAZPNN010000217.1:0-3106 GCA_964587605.1 uncultured Chromatiaceae bacterium | reverse complement strand
TCTGTATTTCCCTGTTCCCGAATCAGGGAATTTGCTCGGAAAGCGGCGCCAGACAAGGACCGCCCGCCACAGAGATACCGGTCTCGTGCTGCCAAACGACAAAATTCCCTGTAGATTCCCTGTTCGGCAGGGAATTGACCTTGGAGACGGGTTCGCCCTGGACTCTATCCACCGCAAGGAAGCCTGATGCCCATGATGAATTTCACCCGCCGCCTTCTGGCCAGCCTTTCCTGTGCCGCTCCGTTGCTGATGGCGGGTTGCGCGATGCCGCGCATCGAGATGCCGCACATCATGGGTCTCGGTAGCTACTACGCTGTCACTGATCCCGCCACAGGCCTTATCTACTACACCGATAATCTCCACCGCGAGCCGCGCGGTGTCATCGAGTTCGAGGACCCGGACTCCGGTGCCGTGATCAGTCTGGCGGCGGCGTCGGTCCGGGAGATCAGTGAGGCCGAGTACCGGCAGGGCCGGTCGCAGTGAGCCCCGTCCCCGTGAGTCACGCCCCAGCGAGCCCGTCCCCGTTGGGCTACGGGAGCCTGTAGGTCCGTGGCGATGGATCCCAGACGGCGCCGGCGGCGCCAGCGACGTGCGGGTGCCGTGGCGGCCTTCATGATCCTGGCCCTTGGGGTCGCCTTTTTCTTTGAGTCCCAGGCGACCACCACGGTGATCGTCGTCCGCCACGCCGACGTGGAAGCGGGGCTGGGGGATGACCTCGGGCTCAGTCCCGCGGGCGCCATTCGTGCGGAGGAGTTGTCGCGGGTATTGGCTGATGTGGATGTTATCCAGGGGCTCGACGCGATACTCGTCGGTGGCGGACGCGCCTCGCTAGAGACGGCCGAGCCGCTCGCGCGGCGACTGAATCTGCCCGTGCAGGAGGTGGACACCGCCAGTCTGACCGGCCTCGCGAAACGCATCGTCAAGGATTACAAGGGCAAGATTGTGCTCGTGGTGATTGAGCCCGCCGCTATTCCCATGTTCATACCGAGATTCCAGGGGAGCAAGAATGTCCCGGAACTCGCGGATGGCGAGTACGACAATCTTTATGTCGTCAGCGTTCCCTGGTACGGCAAGGTCAAGACATTGCGCTTTCGCTATGGCGCCCGGCTTGCGCCAGCCAGCGAGGCGAACGGATTGGCGGCGAGATCACCGTCGGACGTGAGCGGCGGGTAGGGCAGTCCCTTCGCGTCACAGCGGGCGGCGATGCCGGGGTGGCACCACCTGAACAGCGTTTGCGAATACTGCTCGGCCGTGAGGCGGCAGGTCGCATAAAGACCGGCGGTTTCGCGCTGGCGGGCCGCCTCGTAGAGAAACAGGGCGGCGGCGACTGACACGTTCAAGGACGTCGCGAGGCCGCGCATCGGCAGGCTGGCATGGCAATCGACCCGCGCCGCCGCCTCGGGTGATACGCCGCGCAGTTCGGAACCCAGCAGGAGCGCTGTCGGGCGCGTGTAGTCCACCGCCCGGTAATCTGCGGAAGTTTCTGTCAAATGTGCTGCAACCACCTGAAATCCTTCGGCCTGCAGGCTGGATATGGCGGGGATCAGGGACCGGTGGCTGCGGACGCCGACGCGGGGTCCGGCGCCACCGGAAATATGCCGCGATCGCCGGAAGCTGCTGTCAGACCCGACCGCGTTGATCTCGAAGACGCCCACGGCGTCACAGGTGCGCATCAGCGCGGCGATGTTATGCGGCTTGTGCACATCGTCGGCCAGCACGGTCAGGTCTGGCTGGCGACGCGCGAGTGCCGCCCTCAGCGTCTGAAATCGCTCCGGCGTCATGGCGTTGTCCGTGGTTATCCGCGGTAATTGGGCTCGTAATCCTATGCGACATTCCCTGCGAGTGGTGCTCGCCTCGCTCGTCGTTTACTTCGGGAAGCCATGACCCGGGCGGGCGCTGGGTTAGAATCAGCGCCGCCGCGCCCCGGTAGCTCAGGGGATAGAGCGCTCGCCTCCTAAGCGAGAGGTCCCAAGTTCGAATCTTGGTCGGGGCGCCATGCCGCAATCTCGGACGCGTCCAGCGCATCGAGCGGATGCTCGGCCGCACATGGCGCGGTCAAAGGGAGGAATTTAGACTGGGCTCAAGGGGCGGAACAGATGCGTTGCGGGGATCGCAGTTTATCCCGGCTGCGCCTAGTACGTTGGTCAGAACATCTCGCACGCCGCCCGTTCAGAACTGAGTCGCTGTCATGTTTTCTCCAGTTGATGAGCCGTTGTTCCAGGAATTTGCGAAGGAGCAAGTCGAGCAGTCCATTCCGGAGCGATTTGCGGCACAGGTCGCGCGGCATCCCGAGCGGCTGGCAGTCTCTCTGGGCAGTGTCGCACTGACCTACAGCGAGCTGAATCGGCGCGCGAACGGCTTTGCGAACGCGATTCTGGCTCGACTGGGAGCTGGTAGCGAAGCTGTGGCGCTGCTCCTGTCACAGGGTCCTGACCTCGTCGCGGCGATCCTCGGCGTGCTGAAGGCCGGTAAGTTCTATCTGGGTCTCGACGCGGACTACCCGGCGGCGCGCCTTAAAGAAATGGTTGGCGACGCTCGAGTGCGCTTCATCGTTGCGTCACGTGATCATCGCGAACTGGCTGAATCGCTTGTATCGGACCAGCGAGCGGTGTTGCTCGAAGAGGACTGGCTGAATGAAGGGGACCGGGAGGATTGTTCGGTCATAGTGTCGCCGAGCGATCTCGCGTACATCTTCTATACGTCCGGTTCCAGCGGGCGCCCAAAGGGGGTCATAGACAACCATCGCAATGTTCTCCACAACATCATGCGGTACACCAATACCTTGCGGATTGGCCCCGCGGACCGAATGACTCTGCTGCAGTCTCCGAGCTTTAGCGGCTCGGTGTCGAGTTTGTTCGGCGCCATTCTGAACGGCGCGTGTTCCTGCCCGCTTGATCTTCGGGCGAATAGCCCGGCGCAGCTGGCACGCTGGCTCAAGAATGAACAAATCACGATCTACCATTCGGTGCCTGTGATTTTCCGGCAGTTGCTCGCGCCCGGTGCTGCCTTTCCGCACGTGCGGGTCGTGCGCCTGGAAGGCGACCAGGCGGCCAGAGTCGATTTGCAGCTATTCGCGAAACACTTTTCCGGTGACGCGCGGCTGGTG
>CAZPNN010000216.1:0-12759 GCA_964587605.1 uncultured Chromatiaceae bacterium | reverse complement strand
CCTTCTCGCCGGCGCTGGTTGATTTCTTTATCTACGTCATCGACGTCGCGGCCGGCGACAAGATCCCGCGCAAGAATGGGCCCGGTATAACGCAGTCAGACATCCTGGTCATCAACAAGACCGATCTGGCACCCTATGTCGGCGCGAGCCTCGAAGTGATGGCCCGCGACTCAAAGCTGATGCGCGGCGAGAAGCCGTTCGTGTTTACCAACTGCCGCACGGGCGAGGGCATTCCCGAACTCGTCCAGTTGATCCGCGAAGACCTGCTCTTCGACCTCAAGGTCGCGGCGGGGCAGGCTGCGTGATGGTCGTGGCCGAGGGGGCGCTGTCCCCCCCTGTCCCGGCCGCAGTCCCCATGCCCCTCCGCGTGCCGGGCGAATTCGCGCCCTACCGCGACGAGCCGCCGCAGATGCGCAGCGGCGCCGTCGGCAAGTCGGGCCGGCTGCGCCTGGGATTCGAGCACCGCGACGGGCGCACCATCCTCGCCGACCTCGAATCGCGCACGCCCTGCCTGGCGCAGCGCGCCCTGCATTGCGACGACGCGCTTCCGGACATGGCGTGGCTGTTCATGATCACCACCTCGGGCTGCGTGCTGCAAGGCGACCGGCTGGCGCTGGACGTGTCGCTGGGGCCGGGTGCGCGGGCGCATGTCACCACGCAGTCGGCGACCAAGGTCCACTCGATGGACGCCAATTTCGCGATGCAGGCGCAGTCCTTCACGCTGGGCGAGGGCGCCTACCTCGAGTTCCTTCCCGAACCGCTGATCCCCCACCGCCAGGCGCGGTTCGCGAGCGACACGCGGATCACCATCAACCCGTCCGCTTCGCTGCTCTGTTCGGAAATCGTGCAGCCGGGCCGCAGGCACCACCACCCGGACGAGTGTTTCGGCGCCACACTGCTGTCGCTGGCGACCACGGCCGCGCGGCCCGGCGGGCAGCCCTTGTTCAGCGAGAAGCTGCTGGTCGAGCCCTTGCGCAACCCGATGCGGCAGACGGGCGTGATGGACGGCTTCGAGGCGTTCGGCAACGTGATCCTGTGCACGCCCCCGGACAAGGCGGAACGCATCCACGCGCAACTCGGCGCCGACGTCGACCTGGAACTGGGCGTGGCGTACGGCGCGTGCAGGCTGCCCAACGACGCGGGCCTCGTCTACAAGGTCCTCGGCCGCGACACCGCGCAGGTGAAGGCGAAGGTTCGCGAATTCTGGGAAGTCGCGCGCCGGGAAATCACCGGCGCCGCCATCCCGCCCCCTTTCTTCTGGCGATAGCACCTGCCAGCGCCATTTACGACGGAGATTTCCAATGAAAGCATACCTGTCCGGCTGGGAATCGCTCTGCGCTTCTTCGGTAGCATTGCGGTTCATCGACATCAACCTGCGCGGCATCGGGCAGGTCATGTTCCAGGACAATCCCCTGACCGGGGCGCTCTTCTTTGCCGCCATCGTCTGGGGGTCGTTGGCCGCGGGCGTGCCACAGGTGGCAATCGGCGGCGCGGTCGCCGTCGTGGTTGGGACACTGACCGCCCAATGGCTGCGCGTCGACGATGCATCGTTGCGCGCCGGACTCTACGGTTTTAACGCGGTCCTCGTGGGGCTGGCGCTCGCGACCTTCATCGCCCCAGGTCCACTGCTCTGGACTTACGTCGCGCTGGGCGCCGCCGTGTCGGTCGTGACGATGTCGGCAACGGCCAATGCCCTCAAGGCCCTGGGCGTGCCGACCCTGACGTTTCCCTTCGTGCTCGTCACCTGGCTGCTGCTGCTCGCCACCTACGGATTCGCGGGGCTGAGTGGCGACGCATTGCCTGCCGCGGATGTGGTCGCGCCGTTTGAGTCGGTCGCTTCCGTGGGGCTCAATGCGGGGGATTTCCTGCAAGCCGCGCTGTTCAGCATTTCGCAGGTATTCCTGAAAGCCAGCGTCATCGCTTCGCTGCTCTTCCTCGCCGGACTCGCCGTCAATTCCCTTGCCGCGGCGGTCGCGGCCATCGGGGGCGCGCTCCTCTCCGTCGTTACGGCGCACCTGCTCGGCGCCGAAAGCGACCTGATCACCGGGGGCCTGCTGGGCTTCAGCCCGGTACTGACGGCGGTCGCGCTGGGCACGGTGTTTCACAAGCCTGGCCTGCGTGTTGCGGCGTATGCGGCACTCGGGACGATATTCACTGTCATCGCTCAGGCCGCGTTCAACGTGGCCCTGACGCCGCTCGCCATTCCGGCGCTGACGGGGCCATTTGTCCTCGTGACGTGGATCTTCCTGTTGCCGCGGCAGAGTTTCGACCACGCCGCGACCACTCAGGCCGACGACACCAGGTAACGCCCTCGCCGCGACGTTTCAGCGCGCTGTATTTGGCGGCTTAGGCGGCTTGGGTACTGCCGGTGCATCTTCCTCGCACTCGCCCTTGATGGCGATGATGACCGGGACGAGCACGGCCGCCACGATGCCGGCGGCGAAGCCATTGTTGTACAGGTTGAGGCCGCCGTGCAGCGACCCGACACTTAACGCCGCCGACGAGTGCACGAGTCCTGCCACGATGCCCCAGTGCCACCCGAAGCGGCCGGCGATCGGGGCGAGCGTCGTGCCAAACAGTGCTGCCAGCACGATCGACGGGTCGGCGGCCCCCCACGGCTTCGCCAGCGAGCCGAGAAACACGCCCAGCATGATCGGGACGATATTCCTCGGATGCTTGCCGAATGCGGAGAATCCCACGATGGTCAGGATCGCGCCAATGACGGGCCCATTGAGATCGCCGCCGACCAATAGCACATAGAGGGTGCCTATGGCGCCCGTCAGCCCCATGTTGGCGAGGGTCGGCCCGAAGCCTGCGAGGGCAACGAAATCGGTCGGCGCCTGGCCCGACGATGCCAGAAGTTTTTTCAGCCGGGATGGCAGCGAGCGGTCGAGGTAGAAGCCGATTGCGACCATCGAGCCGAGATAGACCGCAAGGAACCCGCCGAGCAGGCGGTTGTTGCCCGTCGTCCAGATCATGACCGGGTCCGGAACGAACCCGTAAGACTTGTATGTGGCGACGACCAGCGTGCCGACGATGCCGGCGGTGAAACCCATGTTGTACAGGCTGAAGCCCATGTGGGCCTTGAACAGCTGGGCCGCGGCCGGGGGCAATATGAAACCGATGACGAGGCTCGTGGTTAACGCGAGCGGCAGCCGGACCTCGAACGGGAGCGTAGTACTGAACAGGATCTCCGAGAACACCGGCGCCAGCGCCGCGCCGAAAAACGCCGTGTTGATGTACACCGAGAATCTGTCGCCCTTGAACCGGGCATACAGGAAGACCCCGAGGACGATCGACCAGATATTAAGCAGATTCTTGCCGAACAATCCGAAACCGAGCACCAGGAACAGGCACGCGACTGCAGTGCCGTCGATCTTTGCATTCGCGCGGAAATAGACGAAGCAGGCGCACAGGGTGAGCAGCCCGGCATTCACGCAGCCGGCACCAATGCCGCCAGTCCCGAAGTAATCCGTCAGCAGCGCGTCGCGTGTCGTGACGATCTCGGCGAGGCCGCGCAAGACCTGGGCGGGGCCATCGACGACGAGCCCGAACGCGACGAAGGCGGCTGCATACGCGCACACCACGAGCAGGATGGTGCGCTCCGGAATCGACACTACGGGCTTGTCAGTCGATGCTTCTGGGTTCATGTGCACCACGTGCGTCGCGAATGACGCCGGCTTTCCCGGACAGCAATCGACGCAATCGATACTGGCACGCTGCCCGGGTATCCGCAACAATGGCCGACAGGGAGGCTCTTCTCGACCGGCTCCACCAGAAATCCGGCGCCATTCCCGACGCCAGTCTCTATCGCGGCGAACTGCCGCGAGGCAGGACGGCAAAGACTGCCTGATCGCCAGCTGTCATTATCGGGCCGCCGTGTGTTCATGCTTTCGTACCGGACGCTGGCCGGACAGCGCCGCAAGGCCGCGGCGAGAGGTAGCGCCGACCGTTCGTGATCTGGCGGAGCGCTTCATCAAGATAATAAACGGCAAATACAGTCCGTGGCGGACGCGCGAAGTGTAGCGGCCCGGAGGCGGACGGGCCAATCTGGTGATGACCCCGGTGCGGGGCCATCACCGTCCGGACGATATCCGGGGGGCAGTGCTTGCGTGATAGTGCTTATTTGACAGGCTCGTCCAGCATCATCGCGCGAACGAAGCGCACCGGCGGCGCGCCGTAGGACAGCACCTGGTCGTGGTAGGCCTTGAGCTTGAAGTCCTTGCCCTGCTTCTGCTCCATTGCTTTGCGCAGGTCGAAGTGCTCCTGCACGCCGACGAAATAAGTCGGCAGTTGCGCACTGCTGAGCTGGGCGCGGACCCACTTGCCTTCGGCCTCGCGCTCCTGCTGGAAGGTGCGTTTGACCATCAGTTCCATGGCCTGCTCCTTGCTCCAATTGTCGACGTGCACACCCTGGTCGAGGATCGCATTGGCCACCGCGCGCAGGGAGAACTTGTGGCGGACGAGGTGAAACAACGGATCGTTGTCGAGATAGCCAGCATCCATCATCACCGACTCGGTGTAGACCGCCCAACCCTCGGCGAACATGCCCGAGCGCAGCACGCCGCGCAGCGTGGACGGGTATCGCGCCGAGAACGCGCCTTCAAGGTAATGGCCAGGCATCGCTTCATGGATCGACAGCAGATGGATCATGCGCGTGTTGTATTCGCGCAGGAACGAATCGGTCTGTTTGTCCGTCCACTCGTCCGGGATCGGCGAGATTGCGTAATAAGTCTTCAGACCCTTGTCGAGCGGGCCTGGCGAATCGCAGTAAGCCACCGCAACGCCGCGCTGCTTGATCTCGGCGCGCGACAGCGACGACATCAGCGCGACTTTCAGTTTTTCGTCGTACAACTTCTGGCCGATGCGGAAGTCGCCCTTGGTGTTCGGCACCAGCGTCTTGTCCAGCCACAGCTGATGTTCCGCGACGGCTTTGCGCAGCCCCTCGATGGCGGCATCGAGGCGCTTGCGGTCCTCGCCCTGCAACTGGTCCGCGTTGGGAACAATGAACTGTTCGACCAGAGAAATAACGCCGCCGTTCTGCTTCGCGACGGTTTCGGCGTGGATCTGCGGAACGCGCGCCGGGTCGATGTTCTCGCGCATCTGCGCGAACAGCGACGGCAGTTTGTTCATACGCGCGGCAGCCGACTTCAGGCGCTCAGGTAGCGGCGCGAATTCGCGCGCCATCAAGTTGTAGATCGCGCCGCCGGCGAGGCCGCTGTACAACTGCGGATCCCAGGCCCAGGCCTGAAGCGTGTCCATGCCCCAGATGTCGGACTGGATCTGGTTGCGCAGGATCGCAGCGTCGATCTGGTTCTCACGCGATAGTTTGCCCGCATCGATGGCGTCCAGCTCGGCCAACATTGTCTTCGCGAATTCGACGTAAGCAGTGCGACCTGCAACGCTGAGGTCATCGATCTCGGCATCGAAACGATGATCGCCGGCCTGCCCGGCGGCCGTGGCGGCCGGGATCCTGGGCTGGCAGACTCAGCTTAGGGGGTGTTTGAAATGCCTGTTCCCTGCCGAATTGGGTGTCAATAGGCATCGCAATGGACCTGAATCTGAAATGGGTGTAAATGGGTGTAATATTGGTTCATGCTGAGAACCGACACCATCCAGATCACCCCGGAGATCCTGAGCATCATCGCCAGGATCGACGAGTTCAAAGGCGCCTGGCGTGCCTTGGGTAGGCTCGCACCTGACCGTCTGTCAGCCCTGCGGCGGGTGGCCACCATTGAGAGCATTGGCTCCTCCACCCGCATCGAGGGCAGCAAGCTGTCCGACCGGGCGGTGGAGCAGTTGCTGTCGAATCTGGAGATCAGGTCCTTCGCCACCCGCGACGAGCAGGAAGTGGCCGGCTATGCCGAGCTAATGGACCTGGCCTTCTCGTCCTGGCAGGACATCCCCTTCACCGAGAACCACATCAAGCAGTTGCACCAGATCCTGCTGCGCTTCAGCGAGAAGGACACTTGGCATCGGGGCAGCTACAAGACCAACCCAAACAGCGTCGCCGCCTTCGATGAGCGCGGTATTCAAATCGGTATCGTGTTTCAGACGGCGTCGCCCTTCGACACGCCCCGCCTGATGACGGAACTCGTGGCCTGGGTCAATGAAGAGCGGGAAGAGGCGCACCTGCATCCGCTACTGATCATCGCCCTGTGCGTCGTCGTGTTTCTGGAGATCCATCCTTTCCAGGACGGTAACGGCCGACTGAGCCGCGTGCTGACCACGCTCCTGCTCCTGCAGGCCGGCTATGCCTATGCGCCGTACAGTTCGCTGGAAAGCGTGGTCGAGCAGAGCAAGGAGGCGTACTACCTGGCGCTGAGACAGACGCAAGGGACGATCCGCACGGCGTCGCCGAACTGGCAGCCGTGGCTGGTGTTCTTCCTGCGCTCCCTGGCCGAGCAGGTACGGCGACTGCAGAAGAAGGTCGAGCGCGAGCAGATCGTGCTGGCGGCCATGCCTGAACTGCAGCTCCAGATCGTCGAGTTCGCACGCGAGCACGGCCGCGTCACCATTGGTGAGGCCATCAAGCTGACCGGTGCCAGTCGCAACACACTCAAGCAGCACTTCCGCGCCTTGGTCGAACGCGGCACTCTGAACCAGCACGGCAGTGGCCGTGGGGTTTGGTACGGCCTGAGTTGAGAGGCTGCGGGACGCGGGTTCGATTCGGGGATAGGCCATTCAAAGCCAGGGTGCTTGAAATGCCTGTTCCCTCGGGCGGGGGCGAACTGGGCGGTCGACTGGATGTACTCGTCAGTTGGTGCCGGTGGTCAGACTCGAACTGACACGACCTCGCGGCCGCGGGATTTTGAGTCCCGTGCGTCTACCAGTTTCGCCACACCGGCGTGTTGCAGTTCCTGATGGCTCCTATGTGGCTCCTGACCACCGTTCGGACGGGCCTGCAAACAACGGATCTTGAGTCCGCCGCGTCTGCCAGTTCCGCCATCCCGGCCAGGGCGGGATTCTACACGACTCACTTCGCCGGTTTCTGGACCGGGCCGATACCCAGCGGCGTGATATCCATGATGTGTACGAAGTTGTCGCTCATGAACTTCGTTCCCAGGCTACGCGCGAAGGCCAGCTTCGTGCCGTCCGGTGAAATCGACGGAAAGCCGTCAAAGCTGTCGTTAAAGGTGATCCGTTCGGGCGCCTTGCCGGGCTCCTGCATGTCGAACATGAAGATTTCCCAGTTGTTGTTCTCGATAACCTTCACCGCCATGAAGTGCCGGCCATCCGGCGCCGGGTAGCTGCTCCAGTTCATGCCGTCGTCGAAGGTGCGCGGCTTCAGATCCGTGCCGTCGTGCCTGATCGTGAACACCGTCATCGGCGTAGGACGCTTCTTGCCAAAATCAGCGTACTTCCACGCGCGGAACATGACGGTCTCGCTGTCGGGCAGGTACATCGGCCGGCCTTCCTCCCAGTCGGTGGTGTTGGTCACCCGTCGCTGATCGGAGCCATCGGCGCGCATGCGCCAGATATCCATGTTGCCGTTTTCCTGCCGGCCGAAGACGATCCACTTCCCGTCGGGGGAAACGGAAATCTCGGCGTCGTAGACCTTGTTCTGCGTGAGGCGCCTGACGTTGCTGCCGTCGATGTCGGCCAGATACAGTTCCGACCCGATCGGGTAGTCGCGAGGGTCGGACCAGTTCCCGATCGGCAGGTCCAGATTGTCCCGTATCGATGTAAATACCAGCTGGCGCATGCCGGGGAAGAAGAAGGAGCAGGCATCCTGGCCCGTGGGATTGATGCGGCGCAGATTCTCGCCCCGGTCGGTGAATGTCCAGGTCAGCGCGCCGCCAGATGCGCCCTCCTTGGCTTTCACAGCCGTTGGGTCCTGTACCTGGGCAATCAGCGTCGTGTTGTCCGTGCCGTAATACGGTTCCGCCGCTTCCGGCACATTCGGCACTTTCCAGACCTTCAGTTGCCGGGGGCCTTCGGTGAAGATCCCGATATCCGCCGCCATTGCGCTGGATCCAAAGATTGCGAGCACGAAGACTTGCAGGGCCAAGGTACCGAACGTCTGCTTCATGTGCCGTCTCCCGAGTGTGCGAGCATTCAATCTTCAGCAGTCAATACTATCTGTAGTCAGCAGACGAACCAATGCACTTTTCAGAGTTCCACTTCGACCTTCCGCCGGAGCTGATCGCCCAGCAGGCGCTCCCGGAGCGTTCGGCCAGCCGCCTGTTGCATGTGGGTGCGACAAAGGACCGCATTGAGGACCTGCACGTCCGCGACCTGCCCGGCCTGCTGTGTCCCGGCGACTTGCTGGTTGCGAACGACACCCGTGTGTTGCCCGCCCGCCTCTATGGACAGAAGTCCACGGGTGGAAAGATCGAGCTGCTGCTGGAGCGGGTTCTTGGCGAGACCGAGGCGCTGGTGCAGCTTCGCGCCAGCCATGCGCCCAAGGCGGGCGCGATACTCAGCTTCAGTGCGGACGTTTCTGCCGAAGTGCTCGAGCGGCGCAACGAGTTTTTCATGCTGCGGTTTTCCAGGGCCGTCGTGCCGGTACTGGAACAGCTTGGCCACGTGCCGTTGCCGCCGTACATCCGCCGGGATGATGAGCCGGTGGACCGGGAGCGCTACCAGACCGTGTATGCCCGGGAGCAGGGGTCCGTCGCCGCGCCAACGGCCGGCCTCCACTTTGACGATAGCCTTCTGGCGGCGCTGGCGGCGCGCGACATCGGGTTCCAGACGTTGACACTGCATGTGGGGGCGGGCACCTTTGCGCCCCTTCGTTCGCAGCAGCTCAAGACGGGACGTCTGCACGCGGAGCGGCTTGAGGTAACGCCCGCGCTCTGTGCGGCCGTCGTTGCGTGCCGCGCGCGGGGTGGTCGGGTGATTGCGATCGGCACGACGGCGACTCGGGCGCTGGAGGCGGCGGGCGAGTCCGGCGAATTGCGGCCGCTGCGCGGGGAGACCAGCCTGTTCATCCAGCCAGGCTTCAACTTTCGGATCGTGGATGCGATGGTCACCAACTTTCACCTGCCCCAATCCTCACTGCTGATGCTCGTCTGCGCTTTTGGCGGGGTCGACCGCGTACTCGCCGCCTACCGGCACGCCGTGGCGTCCCGGTATCGTTTTTTCAGCTACGGTGACGCCATGTACCTGGAACGGGCTCATGCAGTTTGAAGTCACCGCCACCGACGGCGCCGCCCGGCGCGGGCGCCTGACGCTGGCGCACGGCACGGTGGAGACGCCGGTCTTCATGCCGGTCGGCACCTACGGCACGGTGAAGGCGATGACACCGGAAGATCTCGTGGCGCTCGGCGCCGAGATCATTCTTGGCAACACGTTTCACCTGATGCTAAGGCCCGGCGGCGAAGTAGTGCAGTCGCTGGGCGGCCTGCACGGCTTCATGCACTGGCAGAAGCCGATCCTCACAGACTCGGGCGGCTTCCAGGTCTGGAGCCTTGAGACCCGCAACAAGGTCAGCGAGGACGGCGTGCAATTCCGCGCCCCTACCGATGGCAGCCTGGTGTTCCTGTCCCCCGAGCGGGCAATGGAGGTGCAGGCGCAACTGGGCAGCGACATCCAGATGATCTTCGACGAGTGCACGACCTACCCGGCAACGGAGGCGCAGGCGCGCGCCTCGATGGAACTGTCGCTGCGCTGGGCCCGGCGCAGCCGCATCGCCTTCGATGCGGGTTCCGCGCCCGCGCACGGTTCTGCGCTTTTCGGCATCGTCCAGGGCGGCATGCACGGGAATTTGCGCCGTGAGTCCGTCGCCGGACTGGTGGACATCGGCTTCGACGGCCTGGCCATCGGTGGCCTGTCGGTCGGCGAACCGGAGGTGGACAGGCGGAGGATCCTGGACCACACCCTGCCACGCATGCCGGCCGGGCAGCCCCGCTACCTCATGGGGGTCGGCACCCCCTCGGACATCGTCCAGGCTGTGCTCCGGGGCGTGGACATGTTCGACTGTGTCATGCCCACCCGGAATGCCCGGAACGGGTCCCTGTTTGTCGCCGACGGCGTGGTCCGGATCCGCAACGCCCGCTACCGGGACGATTCCCGGCCCATCGAGGCGGGTTGCGGGTGCTACACCTGCCAGAACTATAGCCGGGCCTACCTCCGCCATCTGGACCAGTGCGGCGAGATGCTGGGCTCGCACCTGAACACCATCCACAACCTGCACTTCTATATGCAGCTAATGGGCAATCTCCGCCGGAGCATCGGGCAGGGTGCCCTTGAGGGCTTTGCCACCGACTTCCTCGCCCGCCAGCAATCCGGGGCTTCTGTGCCATAATGGCGCGCGTTTTTTTCGGGATTGTCAGTAAGAGAAATGGGTTTCTTTATTCAGGACGCCTGGGCACAGGGCGCGGCGCCGGCAGCGGATCCTTGGCTCAGCATGCTCCCGCTGGTCATTATCTTTGTCGTCTTCTATTTTCTGCTCATCCGGCCGCAGCAGAAGCTCCGGAAAGAGCACAAGGACCTGGTGGCAAAGCTTGCCGTCGGTGACGAAGTGGTCACGGCAGGCGGTGTGCTCGGCAAGGTCACAGATGTTGGTGATTCATTTATCAGGGTCGAGATCGCCGATGGCGTGCAGATCAAGGTCCAGCGGCACACGATCGGCGCGGTCATGCCCAAGGGCACGATGAAGAACGCCTGAGTTTCCCGGCATTCGGCGCTTGAACCTGTCATGAATCGTTATCCCCTCTGGAAGAACCTGCTCGTTGTGGTCCTGGTCGCGGCGGCTGCCTTTATCGCCCTGCCTAACCTCTTCGGTCCGCAACCCGCCCTGCAGATCAGCCTGACCAACGGCCAGCCCCTGGAGAGCAGCGGCGTGGAGCGTGTGAAGCAGGTTCTGGCCGACAAGAAGCTTGCCAGCACGACGCTCTACACGGAAGACGGGCGCATTACTGTCGGGTTCCCGACGGTGGACGCACAGATCAAGGCCGCCGACGAGTTCCGCGAAGCGCTCGGCGAGGCCTACACCACGGCGTTGACTCTGGCGCCGACCATGCCGGGCTGGCTGCGCAGCACCGGCTTGCGCCCCGTCCCCCTCGGGCTCGACCTGCGGGGTGGTGTGCACTTTCTCTTTGAAGTGGACATGACGACGGCAATCAAGCAGCGGCTTGATGCCTATGCGGCGGACTTCAGCAAGGAACTGCGGGACAACCGCATTCGCCGCAGCGTCGCCGTCGTCGGGCAGGAGGTCCAGGTCAGCCTGCCTGAGCGCGCCGATGCAGACCGCGCCGAACAGCTGCTACGGGATATGGATGCCGATCTCCAGTTCGAGCGACGCGATACCGGTGAAGGCGTGGTCCTCGTGGCGCGGATGACGCCGGAGCAGATCAAGGCGCGTCAGGATTTTGCGATTCAGCAGAACACCACCACGCTCCGCAACCGGATCAACGAGCTCGGCGTCGCCGAGACGGTGGTCCAGCGCCAGGGGCTGGACCGGATTGTGGTGCAGCTTCCCGGTGTCCAGGACCCCAGCCAGGCCGAGCGGGTGCTGGGTGCCACGGCAACGCTGGAGTTCCGCCTGGTCTGCGACACGCAGAACGCCTTCGAGGTCGAACGGACCGGGCGCGCGCCGCTGGGCTGCGAACTGTTCAAGGCCCGGACTGGCGAACCGGTGCTGCTGAAGCGCCGCACTATCGTCACTGGCGATCAGCTCGTGGATGCCAGCCAGGGCTTCGACCAGGGGCAACCCGCCGTGTTCGTGCGTCTCGACAGCAAGGGCGCGCGTAACATGCTCGACACCACCAAGGCCAACCTCAAGAAACCGATGGCCGTCGTGTTCGTCGAGCAGAAGCGCGAGACCATCGAGCGCAACGGCCAGAAAATCAAAGTCCCGCGGGAAACCCGCGAGGTCATTAACGTCGCCACCATCAATGGCGTGTTCAGCAGCAGTTTCCAGATTACCGGGCTCGAGTCGCTGGAAGCGCGGGATCTGGCGCTTCTGCTCCGGGCCGGCGCCCTGGCTGCACCCATCTTCAAGGTGGAAGAGCGCACGGTCGGGCCCAGCCTCGGCCAGGATAATATCGACAAGGGCATCATGGCGTTTGTCATTGGCTTTGCGCTGGTGGCGGTCTTCATGGCGGCGTACTACCGGGTTTTCGGCCTGGTCGCAAACCTCGCGCTGCTGATGAACGTGGTCATGGTGATGGCGCTACTCGCCATGCTCCAGGCCGCCCTGACGCTACCCGGAATCGCAGGGATCGTGCTGACGATCGGCATGGCCGTGGACGCCAATGTCCTGATCAACGAGCGCATCCGTGAGGAACTGCGCAATGGGAACAGTCCCCAGGCGGCCATTAGTGCCGGTTACGACCGGGCCCTGGCCACCATCACGGACTCCAACATCACCGCGCTGATCGCCGGCATCGTGCTGTTCATTTTCGGCAACGGGCCCATCAAGGGGTTTGCCGTAACCCTCTGCCTGGGGATCCTGACGTCGATGTTCACCGCCGTAGTGGGTACGCGATCCATCATCAACCTGCTGTACGGTCAGCGGAAGAATCTCGAGCAACTGTCGGTCTGACGGCAAACGGGGATCAGGCAGCAAACGACCCATGGACAAGACGCCAAATACACGACGCTTTACCGGCCTTGAGTTCTTTAGCAAGAAGACCTCGTTCGATTTTCTCGGGCGTCGGCGTTTGTTGGCCATTGTTTCCGCGATTCTCATCGGGTTATCGCTGGTTCTCCTGATCCCGGGTGTGCGCGGACTGAATTTCGGCATCGACTTCACCGGCGGCGTCCTCATCGCGGTCGGCTACACCGCGCCGGCAGACCTGGAAGACATCACCA
>CAZPNN010000215.1:0-3122 GCA_964587605.1 uncultured Chromatiaceae bacterium | reverse complement strand
CACGAGCGGGGCTGCGCCGATCTCCACCACGGCCCACTCGGCGCCCTGCAGCAGGGGTGCGGCATGCCCGACATCGAATCCACGCACAGTTGATCGATGATCGTGCCGTCAGTTCCCCCTGGTCCGTGCGGGCGACGTATTTCTTCGTCGCGCCCGACACCTGCGCGGTCGGCGTGGGTGTGGCCGCCGGGGTCGCGGGAGTAGTGCCGCGTGCAGAGGAACAACTTGCCAGTGTCGTCGTCAACGCAACCGAGAACACCGCAATCTTCAGAACTCGCAACATGAGCGGAACCTCGCTGCCTGGACGCAACTCGCAGCGTGTCTGGCAGCAATCAGTCCCCGCGCTTCTCCTGCTCCGCCAGGTCACGCTCGAGAAAGAAATTGATGAACGTGCGAATCACCGCGATGGCAGCAAGCTGCCCGATTTCATCCCAGCTCGGTGAGAACGCAGTTTCGATGATGTCGGCAGCAAGCTGAAAGGTCAGCCCGGCAATCAGCCAGCGCGCATATTGAACGTAGCCACTATGGAAATGCCGGCCAGTCGCCGACGGGCTGACCATCGCACGCAGGCTGTGGACGAAGGCCTGAATCGTCCCGAAGGCCACAACCAGTACCGCCATGATCTGAATGATCGTGACTATGTTGACGGCGATGACAGTCAGCCAGTCTTTCATCAAGTTCTCCTCTATCGCTCAGGATTGACGAGGCTGCGCGCGATGGGTGTGCAATGGCTCATGGTGGCCGCCGCTGCGATGAGGTGTCAAATACAACCTGGTCATACCACTTGATCCCCTGGAACAACACGCGCTGTGTCGCGCTGCCCGACCTGGTGGGCGATCTCCGCGATCGTGCGCTTGCCATCGATGGCGTCGAACAGCTTCTCTGCATATCCCGACGCATGCCGGCCCAGAATCAGCGATTGACGGCTGCACCCGGCGTCACCCATGCTCCTCGGAAGCCGATCGGATTTTCTTGTCCTGTTTGGCGACACCCGGCAAGCAAGGAGTCAGTCGATCACATGACGCATCTGTTCTCACGTTTCCGCATTCGCGCCCTCGGCGTCGCAGCTCGCCTCCTGCGTGCGCCGACGCCGTTCATGCTCACCGGGCCGGGCTCGTCGGTCGGGCTCGCCCGCTTGATCGCCGACTGCGGCGCCCGGTCCGTCCTCGTCGTGACCGATAAGGTGCTCGTGGAGCTCGGGGTTGTTGCCCCGGTTTTGAACGCGTTGAAGGAGGCTGGCCTCGCGGTGACGGTGTTCTCGGAAGTCGAGCCCGATCCGACCATCGGCATCATCATGGCGGGGCTCGAGCAGCTCCGGGCGTCGGGGGCGACAGCGGTGCTTGCGGTCGGCGGCGGGTCGCCAATCGACGCCGCGAAGGCCATGATCGCATGCAAGGCGGGCGGCCGTCGTCCCGAGGACCTCGATGGCTTCTTCAAGGTCCGCGGCTCCGTCCTGCCGTTCTTCGCGATTCCGACTACGGCGGGCAGCGGCTCGGAGGTGACCGTCGCTTCCGTCGTCTCCGATCCGGGGGCCGGGCGGAAATTCGCCATCGTCGACAACAAGCTGGTGCCCGCGGCGATCGCGCTCGACCCTAACCTGATGGTGGGCCTGCCGCCGCATGTGACCGCGGCCACCGGCATGGACGCGCTGACGCACGCCATCGAGTCACACCTGTCCACGCTGGCCACGCCTGCGACGCAGGCAATGTCCGCGGCCTCGGCACGAGCAATCATGCGCGACCTGCCGCGGGCGTTCGAAGACGGCAGCGACATCGCCGCCCGGCAGAGTCTCGCCGTCGCATCGTGCATGGCTGGCCTCGCCTTCACCAGGGTGAGCCTCGGCTACGTTCATGCCATCTCCCACCAGCTCGGCCCGCTCTATCACCTTCCGCACGGCTACCTGAACGCCATCCTGCTGCCGCACGTGCTCGACTTCTACCTGGATGGCGCCGCATCGCGGATGGCGGAGCTCGCGCGCGCCTGCGGGCTCGGGCCAGGTGACGAGGACCCCCAGGGCGAGGACCCCCGGTCCCTCGCGATGAGTCTCATCGCCGCGATCCGACAGCTGAACGCGTCCGTCGGCATCCCGCCAACGATCGAGCAGATCGCCGACGCAGACATCCCACAGATCGTGCAGCGTGCGCTGGCGGAAGCACACGGGGCCTACCCGGTGCCGGCGTACATGTCGGCCGCCGACTGCGCGACCGTCGTGCGACGCGCGGCTGGCCGAGCCGTGGTCGCGTCGACGGAGCAGCGCTCACGCGCGGTCGGCGCAAGTCCCGAGAAAAAGGAAATCTAAGCCATGGAATCGTCTGTCCTCACCCTTGCCCGGTGCCTCGAACTGCAACGCGCCGCCTACCGGGCCAATCCGTATCCCGACCTTGAGTTGCGCAAGAGCGACCTCGCGGCGCTGCACCGGTTCCTCAAGGAGAACGAGGCAGCGATCATCGCGGCTATCGGCGCCGACTTCGGCGTGCGACCGGCGACCGAGACACGCCTGATCGAGCTCTTCCCGGTGCGCCAGGGCATCTGCGACACCCTCGGGCAAATCGCCAAATGGATGCGTCCACAGCGCCGATCAGTCGATCACCTGGTCTTCCCCGGCGCGAGCAACCGCGTGATCCCCCAGCCGCTGGGCGTGGTGGGCGTGATGGTCCCCTGGAACTTCCCGATCTTTCTCTCCTTCGGTCCGCTGGTCGACATCGTGGCCGCCGGCAACCGCGCGATGGTGAAGATGTCGGATCGCTCCACCAACCTGGCGCGCCTGCTCATCGAGGTGTTTCCGCGCTACCTGCCCATCGAAAAGATTGCGTTCTTCGAAGACCTCGGGCGCGGGCCGGAGTTCTCCAAGCTTCCGTTCGACCACATGATTTTCACCGGCTCGGGCGGCGTCGGGCGCGCCGTCATGGCGTCCGCGGCGGCCAACCTCTGCCCGGTGACCCTGGAGCTGGGTGGCAAGGCCCCGGCCGTGGTGGCGCCCGATTTCCCCATCGCCACCGCGGCCGAGCGCATCCTCTGGGCCAAGTGCATGAATGCCGGCCAGGTGTGCGTGAACGTGGATTACCTCTTCGTGCCCGAAGCCAGCATCGACGCGTTCGTGGCGCATGCCAAGCGGCTGGTTG
>CAZPNN010000214.1:0-3755 GCA_964587605.1 uncultured Chromatiaceae bacterium | reverse complement strand
CTTTCCGGAATTTTCAGGAACGGTCACGCTGGACGCACTACTGGTAATGGGCGCCAAAATCGATTAAACGGCTGTATTGATTGACGATGTCTTCTCGTGGGGGGTGGACAAATCATGCTCAAGGCCCGGACGAAACTGACGCCGACCAGCACGCGTACACGTGAGCAACTGATCCTGGCCGGGGAACGGCTGTTTGCGGAGCAGGGAATCGACAACGTCTCGCTGCGACAGATCAATGCGGAGGCTGGCCAGCGCAATTCCTCGGCCTCGCACTACCACTTCGGGTCGAAGGAGTCGCTGGTCACGGCGATTTCCGAGTACCGGTTCGAGCACCTCAATGAGCGGCGAAACGCCATGCTGGCGGCGCTGCCGCCGACCGAAGAGCCGCGTTCCGTGAGAACCCTGATCGAAATGCTGGTCTACCCGATCGTCGGGGAAATCGAAAACAGCGAAGGTGGTGACAACTTCATCCGCTTCATGTCACAGGTTCTCGGCCACCCGATGATCAGCCTGGTTGGCATGTGGCGCAGCCAGTTCGACGGCAGTGTCGGCCACGTCTATTACGGTCTGCGGGCGGCATTGCCCGAAGTTCCGGATGAAGTTTTTGGCTCCCGCTTCGGGTTGATGTGGATGCTCGCCGTTAACGGGCTGGCCGACCGGCAGCGCCTGGGTGAGGTGGCCAAAGAAACGATTGCGTTCTCCCTGCCAGTGCTCTTTGTCACCAACCTGGTGGATTCGCTTTGCGGGCTCATCTCGGCACCGGCGTCTCCGTCCACACTTGCCGAAATCCGCGAGCTGCGCGCCCGGGGCGGCTGCCTCACCTGATGCAGCGCCCGGAAAACTCCGGGGCACCGCTCACCATTCGCCTTGGCCCGTTCTGGTTTGCGCCAGGCTGGTCTCGCGGCAACGCCGCCACCGTCTGGTTGGCGTCGTTTTTCACGATCGGCCTGGCAGCCTTCATGAGCTTCCTGCAGCCGTACCTGTTGAACGAGGTGCTGCACATTCCCGTGGCCGAACAGGGCCGCCTGACCGGCAACCTGGGGTTCCTGCAGGAAGTGATCGTGATCGCGCTGGCGAGTGTTGTCGGTGCGTGGTCCGACCGCGTCGGGCGGCGGCGGGTCTATTGCCTTGGCCTTGGTCTCATGGCGGCCGGGCTGGTCATCTACCCCTTCGCGAGCAGCCAGACCGAACTGGTGCTGTTCCGGATCGCCTTCGCGATGGGCATAGCGATCGCCCCCCTGATGCTGAGCGCCTGCGTCGTGGACGCGATCCAGGAAAAGTCCCGCGGCAAATGGGTCGGTTCGAACAACCTGCTGCAGGGCCTCGGCGTGGTGGCCATGGCCGTGGGCCTCGCCAACCTGCCCCTCTGGTTCGTGGACCGCGGGGCCGACGCCGTCAGCGCCGGGCGCTACGCCTACTGGACTGCGGCGGCGATCGCCGTGCTGGCCGCCGGCGTGATGGCCGTCGGCCTGCCCCGCACCATTCCGCGGCCGGCCGCACCGGGCCAGCCGAGCCTGTGGGCCAGCATCCTGCGTGCCGCGCGGGTGGGGACTGCCAACCCCCGCCTGGCAATCGCCTATGGCGGCGCCTTCATCGGGCGCGGTGACTTTGTAGTCGTCGGCGCCTTCTTCTCCCTCTGGATCACGCAGGCCGGAATTGCGGCCGGCATGACGCCTGCCGCCAGCCTGGCACGCGCTGGCATGCTGTTCGGGATCCTGCAAATGGCCGGGATGGGCTGGGCCTTCTTCATGGGCATGATCGCGGACCGCGTCAACCGGGTGACGGGTGTTTGTATCGCGTACGCCCTGGCTGCCGGGAGCTATATGCTGCTGGGGCAGATCGATGATCCGTTCGCCAGCGGCTTCCTGCCAATCATCATCTTCGTTGGCATCGGCGAGATCAGCGTGATCGTGGCCACCGGCGCCCTGCTCGGCCAGGAAGCGCCGCCGGACGAACGCGGCCCGGTCGTGGGCCTGTTCAATACCTCTGGCGGGCTCGGCATCCTGTTCGCTACGGCTGCCGGCGGCTACGTATTTGACCACTTTGGACCGACCGCACCGTTTACCATGATGGCCGTGCTGAATGCCGTGCTGCTGGCAGCCGCACTGGCCGTGCGACGCTCCGCACCGGCGCGGGCAGGCGCCTGCCATTAATTGGTGCCTGGCGCCTTCTTAAGTCGGCCAATGTGCCTCTCAATTGCCGACCCGAAGAAGGCCTGAGGATCCGACGGATCCATCCCTTCTGCCAATTCTCGAGCGAATATGACTGTTCTGGCACGCGTGAAGGCCTCCCGCAACGACTTCGCGCCCGGGAGTGCGTCGCGGAAGAACGCTTCTCCAAAGTACGTGAGTTCCCGCTGGTCACTGCACCCAAACGACGTCCGGTCGGCGGCCGCCGCCGTCAGGATGATTGAATAGTCATCCTTGAGTGCGTCAATGAATCCGCCGGCGAAGCACGCCGAGATCACTACAACCTTCCAGTGAATCCCCGCGTCGCGAATTGCGTCAGCCAGTTCCGCGCCGTCGATTTGTCGGAGCGGCAGCCCGCCGTTCTCAACCGCAATCTCTGCCCCCTCTGACCCGTGGGATGAAAGGACAAGAAACAGGATGTCATCGGTCCGATCCATCCGGTTGCCAACTTCCCGCAAGGTGCGGCGCAACCCGGATGCCGTTGCGAGGGGAAACTCGCTCAGGTTTCGCTGGTCATTGACCAGCCGCACGCTACGGTTCAGGGAACCGTATTTCGTGCCAATTACCCGGGATGCGAGCTGGATCTCCTCGGCAAAGACTTTCTGTCCGCCGTAGCCCGCAAAGCCAACGAAGTACGCATTCGGCTGGCCAGATTCGCGGGCACCCATCTGATGGACCGCGCGGTCGATCCGGTCGGCCTGCTCGAAAAGGAGCCGTTCGCCGTCCTTCCAGACAGATGGATACTCGGCCGTCGCTTCCGCGTCCTCGACATACCAGACGCTTGGCCGCACATAGAGGGCGTCACTCACCCAGCCGAACCCGATTGCAGCCATGACGCTCAACCAGACGGCGAGCAATTGATGTTTGCCAGTACTACGACGCAAACCCCAGGCCAGGACACCGGCGCCGATCAGAAGCAGCAGGGCCAGAACCAACTTGGCTAGAAGTCCGGACGCCACCACGGATGCGCCCCACAGCAGGACTACTGCCAGCGGGGTGCACGCGGAAACCAGGAAGAGGCTTTGGCGGTAGGTTGCCCTGGGGACGGACGAACGCGAGGCGACCCAGGCAATCAGCAGGATGCCAGCCAGGTACCAGGCCACGCCACTCGCGTTGTAGAGAAACAGCCTGGAATCCAGGCCAACCTGCTGCAGGTCGCCAAGGACCCACAGGGCGAGACTCAGTGCGAGCAAGCCCGCAATCGGCCAGTCGCTGGCAACCAGAGGCCTGGGTTCGACCTGCATCAGGAATCCTGCTAAACCCTGTGTTCAGGGTGGGGTACACAATATAGCCCAGCCCTTCGATAACTTTGGACCCACCGCACCACCTGTGAACGATTGACTGGAGTACCACCGGATGAAACTGCGCAAGCTAGGCTCCTCGGACCTGCACATCTCCTCGATCGGCGTCGGCTGCATGAATCTTGGCCCCATGTGCGACCAGGCGACGACAGACGCGATCGTGAATACCGCCTTCGACCTCGGCGTGAATTTTTTCGATGTCGCCGATATCTACGGCGGCACGATGGGCCGGTCCGAGGCCATGCTGGGCAAGGCCCTGGGCGCA
>CAZPNN010000213.1:0-2179 GCA_964587605.1 uncultured Chromatiaceae bacterium | reverse complement strand
TGTGCTCCTCGAACAGTTCACCGGGGTCGATGCCGCTCGGATAATGCATGACCAGGAGCAGGTTGGAGTGCGCGCCGGAAAGGCTCGGAGCAAACTTAAGGACCGTCCTGTACGACCGGATCGACTCGTCGATGAGCCCGATGCTGTTCTGTGCATTGGCCAGGGTGTTCCAGAGCGCGGGAGACCGGGGCTCCAGTTCCAGGCCTTTCTGGCACAGGTCCCTCGCCTTGCTGAACTGCGCGAAATCAGAGTAGAGCCTGGCGAGGTCGTTGTAGGTCGCGACGCGTGCAGGGGCGATCGTCAGAATGCGCAGGAAGCAACGCTCGGCGTCGGTGCCCAACCGCGCCTGGTGGTAGAACGCGGCCGCCGGAACCAGAAATTCAAGGTTGTCCGGAAACCGGCCTTCGGCTTCCCTGAAGACCTCGGCTGCCTCGGGAATACGATTCATGTTCAGCAGTATCCCGGCCAGCATTTTCCGCAACGGGTGCAACTCCGGTACTTTGCGAAGTGCTGTCTTCAGGAAAGGAATCGCCTGTTCGCTGGCGCCGCACCCGTGATAGGCCTGGCCGACGTTGGCATTCACCAGGCCGTCGTCCGGATTCAGTGCCAGGGCCTTCTGCGCTGAATCCAACGCCTCCTTGTGCCTGCCGAGGGTCAGTAACACGTTGGCGAGGTTGTTGTGTACTTCGAAAATCCCGGGGAACAGGCCGGTGACTTTCCGGTACTCGGCCGCCGCCTTGTCGAGCAGGCCGGCATTTTCGGCCCACTGGGCTTCCTGTATGGCCCGGTTCGCTTCCTGCATGGCGCGTTCTTCGTCACCGGCCGCGCCTTTGTTCTCGAATTGCCCGGTCATCCCTGCTCCCAGAGTCGCGATGAGGCAGTATAGGGGCATCATCCGGCGACGAGAAATGTCGCGCCCGGCACCGGGGCGCGTCGTCCTTCAAGTGAAACGGGAAGTGCTGATGCCTGAACAGAACGACGGGAACCGCCGCCTGCATATCGGCGGCAAGGACGTGAAGGCGGGCTGGGAGATCTTCGATGCGATCGCGGCCGGTCATGTCGACCACGTGGGCAACGCGCGTGACCTGTCCCGCTTTGCCGACGGGACCTTTGTTAAGCTCTATGCCAGTCACGTCCTCGAGCATTTTGATTACAAGGACGCGATAGCTGCCGTGCTCAAGGAGTGGCACCGCGTGCTGAAGCCCGGCGGGATGCTCTGCGTGAGCGTGCCGGACATGGAGCGCTTATGTCACCTGTACCTGACGCCCGGGCTGGCGCCCGAAATGCGCTTTCAGCTGATGCGCATGGTATTCGGTGGACATATCGACGATTACGATTACCACCTGACGGGACTCGACGCGCAGTATCTGGGCAGTCTGCTGCAGCAGGCGGGCTTCAGTGCTATTCAGCGCGTTGCATCCTTCAACCTGTTTCAGGACACGAGCGTGATGCAGGTTCTCGGCGTGCCGATATCGCTCAACGTAACGGCCACCCGCTGAGATCACGCGCCACGCCGCCTTACGACTGCGTCAACCCGCAAGAGGCTTGCCGGCCCGGTTATAGAGCAGCCAGGACGTGATGATGTACTTGTCGCCCGAGAGCGGCACATTGCCCCGGTGCGTGTGGGTAAAGCCGGCAGGCGCGATGACCACGGTGCCCTTCTTCGGTTTGATCGATTTTTTCTGGAAGTAGAAATCCGTTTCGCCGCCGGACTCCACGGTGTTCAGGTAGTACATCCACAGCACCAGGCGGTGCAGTCCCTCGAAGCTCTCGTCCGGCGAGATTTCACAGTGCCAGTGGGGGTAGCCACCGGTCCCGGCAGCGTATTTCTGGATATTGATGGTGCCACAGCGCATCAGCCGCGCTATGAGCATCTTCACGGTTTCCCGACTGACACTCCCGATATTATCCATCGTGAGTTCGGTCTCTGGTCCGGTCTGGCCTGTTCTGATCACGGGGGAGATGCTGCCGACAAACGGATAGCGGATGAAGTAGTCGGCCAGATCATTCTGGCAGGCGTCCAGCACCCGTTGGTGGATGTCCTGCAGGTCCTTGAAGTTGTCGATGGTCAGGTCAATGCTCGACTTGTGCGATGGCGTCACGCCCGTGCTGGTAATTCCGGGTTGCGTGCCCGGGTGACTTTCAAAGCGCGCGATCAGTTCATCGCAGAGACTCTCGG
>CAZPNN010000212.1:0-4274 GCA_964587605.1 uncultured Chromatiaceae bacterium | reverse complement strand
GCGGTCAGCTTGCCGCCCATGGCCGGGTTGTAGAAATTGAACACTTCGACCGTCTTGCCCGTCCAGGGATTCTTCCAGGTATCGAGGATGTCCCCGGTCGCAAGATCGGTGAAGTACCCGGTCTCCTTGCCGCGGATCCAGACATTGCCGTCCTGGTCTACTTTCGACTGCATGCAGCCGGTGCCGGTGTAACCGAATAGCGGAACCAGCCTCTGCGCACCGATGCGGGCGTACATGAGGCCATGAAACCCGCTGAGCACCGGCGCGTCGTAACTGCCCCAGATCTTGCCGAAGGCGTACAGGTTGTCGTACGGGTCCTCAAAGTTGAGCGTCTTGCCGGCTTTCGCCGCCATGAGCGCCTCCGTTGCCGAGGTCCGCCCGGAAAACAGTCCCTTGACCAACTCAGAATTCATATTTATTTCTCCGGCACCGATGCCGATTAAGGCAGCCACGACAGGGCCGGTAAACCTAGCACAGTTCACATCGCGGACCGGGTACCGGACCGAAACGTGACGCCGTACGAGGCTCGCCTGCCGCGCCATTGCTACCGTCCCAAAGATTTCAGTCCGGATTTGTCCGGCGCAAGGCGACCTAAGGCCCGTGGCTACCAACAGCACATTCAGCGAGGGTGATCTGCCGACGTCTTCAGCGGAAGACCGCACGCGGACGGTCGATGCCGAAACACCCGCAGCCGCGAGCAGCACAATCCCGCCGCCGGCAACGGGCGACCTGCTCCAGAACCGGTTTCTGCTCCACGATTGCCTCGCGAGCGGCCCTGCCAGCCGCGTGTTCCGCGCACTCGATCAGCGCCGGCAGGCTGCAGGTGATGCCAACCCCTGGGTGGTACTCAAGGTAGTCACAGCCGCGCCAGGCCCGGAGCCCCGGGCCTTGCTGACGCTCCGCCGGGAAGCCGCCGTCTCGCAGGGCCTGGAACACCCGAACCTGCCGTGGATCCGGGGCCTCGACCAGGACGGACCCCATACGTTCCTGTGCCTGGCGTGGCTTCCGGGGGAGTCGCTGGCAACGCTTCTCGATAACCGGGGACCGCGCCCGATGACCCGCACGCAGACCCTGAATATCATCGAAGGCATCGGTCACGCGCTGACCTACCTGCACGGTCTTGGCATCACTCACGCCGACGTGAAGCCCGGGAATATCCTGGTCAGTGCAGAGGGTCACGCAACGCTGCTTGACCTTGGCGTGGCGCTCGGTCCCGACGTCGGTGATCGGGTGTCGGCTCACGGGTACACGCCGCAGTACGCAAGCCCGGAAGTGCTGAACGGCGCACTGCCAACGCCGGCGGATGACCTGTTCTCGCTGGCCTGCGTCACCTACCGGATGCTCTGCGGCCGTCGCGCCTTTGGTGAAGGCAACGCGTGCGAGGCCGCCGCCGCGGGCGCGCGACCTGAGCGGCCCGACAACCTCTCGGCGACGGAGTGGCGGGCGCTCGATCGGGCGCTGGCTTATGCCCGGGCTGGCCGCCAGCGCGACGTACAGTCATTCCTGACGCAGCTGACTGGTTTGCCGGACGAACCGGCGGCGGTAACTGATCGGGCTACTCATGCAGTTGCTGATCCCGTTGCTGCCCAGGCGGCGGGTACCGCGTTGCCAGCTGCAAGCAGGACAGGGAACCTGACGCGTTGGTGGCCCGCGGCCGCGCTCGTCGCCAGCGCGGTTGCCATCGCCACGTTCTTCCTGAATCGACAATCGGTTGCGCCACCAGCGACCGCGGCCCGCACCGCTACCCCCGATCCGGTGGAACGTCCGGCCCCGGTTGTGCCAGTCGCCGTGGCCCGCGCCAGGGGCGACAACGCCCGTTCAGGCGCGGCGCCGCAGCCCAGGCCGCCGCAGCCCGATCGCGCCCTTAGCGAATCCCCCGCGCCGGAGACCGAAACCCCGGGCACTGAACCACCAGCAACGGGACTCCTTGCTGAAGCGCCGGCCGCCACGCCGGAGTCAACGCCGGAAGGCGCCCTGCCGGATACCACTGCACCGCCCGCGGTGGGCGAGCCGCGCGTGGCGTTCTCCAGACTGAAGGTTCGCCGCTACGTCGAGCCCAGGTACCCGCGCAATGCCCTGGACCGCCGGGTGGCAGGCTGGGTGGAAGTGGATTTCACGGTTGACGCATCGGGGCGAACGCGGGACGTGCGCGTCATCAACGCCGATCCGCCGGGAATCTTTGAGAATGCAGCGCTTGCCGCCGTGAACCGCTGGCGCTTTGACACGGAGGGCAGCACTGCAGGGCCCGCGCCGGTCCACAGCGGGATTCGCCTTCGCTTCCAGCCGCAGTAACCAGCCATGGCGCGGACGGACGGGCGCCACTACATGCCGAGCGGCCCGAACACGTCACGCTTGCGGAAAATATTCATCAGGAAACGGCGCTGCACCTTCGGCCCGGTAAGCCAGCGCACAGCCGCGCCGTGCTTGCCGTGCGCCTTAAGCATCCCGTCGACCAGATACGGCGTGACAGTCTCGACCGTGTCGGCCAGGATGTTCAGAATCTTTTTCGAACGCTCCCAGTTCTCGTCCCGGCGTTCCGGCGGGGGCACGAGCAGGTCGGTGATCACGATGCCCGGACTGAGGTAGCCAATTTTCACCGGCGTCTTCGTAAGCTCCAGGATGAGTGCCTTGGTGAAATACCGAACCCCGTACTTGGTGGTACCGTAGGGCCCGATCGTCGGGCGCACCGCGCCGTTGCTACCGAAGCCCTCCATGTTCCAGATCATGCCGGTGCCCTGCTTGTACATGCCGGGTATCGCCACCCGGTTGCAGTTCATCAGGCCAATGAGATTGGTATTGATCGTCTTCACGTAGTCGTCCGGCGGGATCATGAAGAACGGCACCTTGACGCCATCGCGCCCGGCGTTGTTGACCCAGATGTCCACACTGCCGAGACCGGCCACCGCCGCAGCCCACAAGGCCTGCACCTGGGCGTAGTCGGCCACGTCGCAGACCTTGCCGACGACTTCCCGGTCTAAAAACTCTGCCCGCAGCCCGGCGACCGCCTGCTCGACCGCGGCGGACCCCCGGCTCGACACGACCACGTCGTGCCCTAGCCTAAGGAACTCCCGCGCCATGCCGAGGCCGATGCCCTTGGTACTGCCGGTAATGACGACGTGCATGCTGCGATTCCTCGAGTTTGCCGGGTGGCTGGCCAACGGGTCCGGATTGTGCCCGATTCAGAGCCCATTCATCGGCGTCGCCATCACCGCGCTGACATCGCGACCAAAAAGCGGTGCCCAAGTACAACGGTTAACGGTTAGCATCACCGGATAGCCACTTCGCCTTACGGGATCGCTGATGACTGCCCCTGACCGACCCGCCACACACACGCTGTGTGCCGCGGCACTCTTCGCCATGACCCTGACCGCCAGCGCAGACCCGTGGCAGCACTACGGCGGCGATGCCGGCGGACAGAAATACTCGGCGCTGCGGCAGATCCACACCGGCAACGTCGGGCAACTGACCGTTGCCTGGCAGTACCGCAGCGGCGAACTGGAGAGGCACCCGCCGCTACACACCGCGCTCGCCAAGGTGCAGGTCAATCCGATCCTGCTGCCCGCGGCCGCCGGCGGCCACCTGATGATCTGCACACCGTTCGGCCGCGTGGTGGCGCTGGATCCCGCCAGGGGTACCGAGCGCTGGGTGTACGACCCCGGCTCACGCATCGGCGGCTACGCCACACCCGAGGATCCCGAGGGCCTGACGAGCCCGGGCTTCGCCAACTGTCGCGGCGTCTCCTGGTGGGAAGACCGCCAGGCGCCAGACGGTGCGCTGTGCCGGCACCGGATTTTCCTCGCGACCCACGACCTGCACCTGGTGGCGCTGGACGCGCCATCGGGCCGCCTCTGCCCGGATTTCGGCTCCGCCGGCATCGTGGACATCGAGCCTGCCGTGCTCAATGCGAAACCGCCCGCCGTGAAGGGCGAAGTGAAATTCCCGGGGCCACCCGCCGTGATCAATGGTGTGGTCGCGCTCGGCACCTCGGTGCGGGACTTCAACCGGGCCAACGCGCCCAACGGCTCGGTGCGCGCGTTCGACGCCCGCACGGGTGCGCCCCGCTGGACCTTCGATCCGGTTCCGCGCAGCGCTGATGATCCGACGTACGCTGGCTGGACGCCGGAAGCCGCCGCGAACACGGGTGCCGGCAACGTCTGGGGTGTGATGAGCGCGGACGAGGCCCGGGACCTGCTGTTCCTGCCCACGTCGGGACCCTCACCGGACTTCTACGGCGGCACGCGACCCGGCGACAACCGGTACGCGGACTCCATCGT
>CAZPNN010000211.1:0-3584 GCA_964587605.1 uncultured Chromatiaceae bacterium | reverse complement strand
GTTTGCCGATGTCTCATTACAACTGGCCCCGCGCGGGGCGCCGCCGCTTTCTGCAGGGCCTTGCGCTGGGCGCGGCCTCAATCAGTTTCGGCTGGCGTCCCGCACGCGCAGCAGTGCAGCCCGGGTTCCTGCAAGGTACCGATTTTGACCTGCGTATCGGTGCGGTGCCGATCAATATCACCGGCCGTGAACGCACCGCGATCGTCGTGAACGGTTCACTGCCAGCCCCGGTCCTGCGCTGGCGCGAAGGCGATACGGTCACGCTGCGCGTCACGAACACGCTGGATCAGCCACATCGATTCACTGGCACGGCGTCCTGGTGCCCGCGACGATGGACGGTGTGCCTGGCCTGAGCTTTCCGGGTATCGCGCCCGGCGAAACCTTTAGCTACCGGTTCCCCGTGAAGCAGAACGGGACCTACTGGTACCACAGCCACTCCGGGATGCAGGAGCAGCTCGGGCTGTACGGCGCGCTCGTCATCGAGCCGCGCGAGGCCGAATCGGTGGTCGCCGACCGCGACCACGTCGTCATCCTCTCCGACTGGACTGACGAAAACCCGTACCGCGTATTTTCCAATCTCAAGAAGCAGCCCGTTTACTACAATTTTCATCAGCGCACGGTCGCCGACTTCTTCCGGGATGTGCGGCGTTCAGGACTGGGCGCGACGCTGGCCGATCGCCGCTTGTGGGCCGATATGCGCATGAATCCCGCCGATCTCGCCGACGTCAGTGGCTATGCCTACACCTACCTGATGAATGGCGAGGCCCCTGCCGGCAACTGGACGGGACTGTTTCGCCCGGGCGAACGCGTGCGCCTGCGCTTTATCAATGCCGGAATGATGACGATGTTCGATGTGCGGATTCCCGGCCTCCGGATGACCATCGTGGCCGCCGACGGGCAACCCGTTGAGCCGGTGACCGTTGACGAATTCCGTATCGGTAACGCGGAGTGCTACGACGTGCTGGTGACGCCGGACGGCAATCAGGCCTATACGATCTTCGCCCAGTCCATGGATCGCACGGGCTTTGCCCGGGGCACGCTGGCTCCGGACATGGGGATGTCGGCTGCGGCGCCCGCACCGGACGCGCGCGTGCTGCTCACGATGGCAGACATGGGGCATGGCCAATCCGGTGACGATATGGCCGGTCACGAAGGGCACGCGATGCCCGCCGCAGGCGATGCGGCGCCGGCATTGCAACACGCGGCGACGGAGTTTGGTCCGGGCGTCGACATGCGCGCCACCAGTCCCTCGTCTCGCCTTGATGATCCCGGGATCGGTCTGCGGGATAACGGCAGGCGGGTGCTGACCTACGCCGATCTCACCAGTCGTGGGCCAGACCCGGATGGCCGCGAGCCCCTGCGCACCATCGAGTTGCACCTGACAGGCAACATGGAACGCTACATCTGGTCATTCAACGGCCTGAAGATGTCGGAGGCCGGTCCCATCCGCCTCACGCTGGGCGAACGCGTGCGTTTCGTGCTCGTCAACGACACCATGATGGATCACCCGATACACCTGCACGGGATGTGGAGCGACCTGGAGGACGAGGAAGGCCGCTTCAAGGTTCGAAAGCACACGCTCATCGTGCAGGCCGGGCACCGGCTCAGTTACCGCGTGACGGCAGACGCGCCTGGTTCCTGGGCGTTCCACTGCCACCTGCTGCTGCACATGGTCAGCGGCATGTTCCGGACGGTGATTGTGGCGGATGTGGCACCGGATGGCGCGTCGGCACAGGAGCATGACCATGGTTGAAGTTCAGCCTTGCAGGCGCCTGTTGTTTGCCCTGGCTCCCGTCCTCGTGTCGGTCCCGCTGCTCGCGATTGCCGCTGACTCACACGACAGCATGGGCGAGCACATGGACGATGACCCCCGGCAGGCGATGTTCCTGCTGGACCGATTCGAGTGGCAGGACGCCAGTGAGGGCAGTGCACTGGTCTGGGACGTGAACGCCTGGACGGGCACCGACCGCCATCGCGTGTTACTGCGCGCCGCCGGGGAGCGCGTTGACGGAGCCACCGGAGAGAACCGCGTGGAGTTGCTTTGGTGGCACCCGGTCGCGAGTCGTTGGAACCTGGTGGCCGGCATCCGCCAGGATTTTGAGCCGGCCACCCCGCGCAGCTATGCGGCGCTGGGTGTCCAGGGCCTTGCGCCCTGGTGGGTGCATGTTGAAGCGACCGTCTACGCGGGCGAGGGCGGGCAGACGGCCGCCACCCTGGAAGCTGAAAAAGACCTGTTACTGACCAACCGGCTGGTACTGACACCCCGGGTCGACGCGGAGGCCTACGGCCGGGATGACGAGCGCAACCGGATCGGCAACTCCCTAAGCGAAGTCAGCGCCTCCTTTCGCCTGCGCTACGAGATCCGGCGGGAATTTGCCCCCTACGTCGGGCTTTCGTGGACCGGCAAGCTCGGCGACACGGCTGACTTCGCCAGGGCCGGCGGTGAAAGTGTGCGCGATGCACGGTGGGTGGCCGGGGTTCGCGCCTGGTTCTAGTGGCGCGGGTCCGGCCAGGTTTGTGAAGGCCATCAACGGCAAGCGGGGGCAATTAAGCCACCATATTCACCCTATGCGCGCTTTTGTTGATGCCCCGTACTTTGTCGCCAATCCCTTGCAGGCGAATGCCCTGGCACGTCTGCGGCACGCGGTGACCTTTCCCGGCGGCCTGGCCGTGCTGTCCGGGGGTCCGGGCGTCGGCAAGACCAGTTTTGTCCGGCAAGCGCTGGCGGCCGTCGATGGCGACGTCCAGCTGCTGCCCGTCGACCTGCGCGGTGGCGACTCGGCCGAACTTTTTGACAGTCTTCTGCGTGGTCTCGGGGCTGCGTCCGGCGAGTCGTCCGGCCGGTCGGTCATCGCGCGACTGTGCGAGGCCTTGCAGGCACAGCGAACCAGCGGTCGCCAGCTGATCCTGTCACTGGACGTGACCGGCCTCAACGTCGACCTCGCCCGGCGCCTGCTCAGGCTCCAGCACCTGACCGGGGAGCAGCAGACGCCGGTGTCGCTGATTCTCCAGGGGCCACACGCCCTGCAGAAGAATCTCGACATACCCGGGCTGATCCAGCTTAGGCAGCGACTCAGTTTCCGCCACAAGGTCAGGGCGCTGACCCTGCTGGAAACGGCGGCTTACCTGCGTCATTGCCTGACGGCGGGCGGCGGCAACCCCGATGAACGGATGGCGGTGAATGCGCCGGCCAGCGTCTACCTGTACGTGGGCGGTGTACCGCGCCTGATCAATACGCTGTTGGACGCCGTACTCGGCGAGCTTCAGGCCCGGCAGTCCGGGAAGTTTGATGCCGAGCTGGTGCGTCAGGTTGCGGAACAGCTGGGCTGGAAGCCGATCGGGGCACGCGGCGTCCCGGATCCCGGCAGCAAGCCTGTGTCCGCATCGACTCCGCTCGCGGCGGGACAGGTCGCACCGCGGCCTGCGGCGCCGGAGGCCGCTGCCGTGTTGCCGGCAAGTGATACCACGCGAAAGTTGCAGACCGGCCGTCCTTTGCCCAAAGAATTGCGTCCCGCACTGCCGGTCCCGATGGACGAGATCGATACCGGGGCCACGGGCATGCTGCGACTGGAAGACCTGGACGA
>CAZPNN010000210.1:0-3363 GCA_964587605.1 uncultured Chromatiaceae bacterium | reverse complement strand
AAAACTAAGGTCCGGTACCTTTTTACTCGGGGCGTTCGTCCAGTTCCGGGCCGTTCACGGTCGGCTCGGACTTGCCCGGTTCAGCGGGCACTGTCGGGGGTGGTTCCAGGGTGGCCATCAGTGACCCGTTACGGCCTGATTCGGCCTCGATGCCCAGATTGAATGTGGCGAAGCCCGGCATGACGACCTGATTCAGGGCCATCCCCACAACCCGGCCGCTGACCGGGGAGTAGATCAGGTGCTGATCGTTGGTGATGGGATCGGTCACCGTTCCTAGGATGTCACCAGACGACACGCGCTGGCCTAAGCGCACCAGGGAGAAGAGGATGCCGCCGTTGTCGGACCGCACCCAGGTGGAACGATAGTACACGGGCCTGGCGGCAGCGAGCAGGTTCACGCGGTTGACGATCTGCATGGCGTCGAGCAGGCGGACGATGGCACTCGTTCCTTCGCGAACCTGCGCCGACTGCAGGCGGCCGGGTTCGCCCGCCTCGAGAGTGACCGCCGGGATCCCGGCGTCGGTTGCCGCCCGCCGCAGCGTGCCCACGGCCCCCGCACTGTGCAGCACCATCAGGGCTCCGATACCGTTGGCAAACTCCCGCACCGTCTCGCTGACCAGGTCTGCCCGCAGCTGGGGCAGGTTGGTACGGCTGAGTGAGCCGGTGTGGATGTCGACCAGTCCGTCGCACTTCAGGATGATGTTCTCGAAGAGCGACGCGGCAATGCGTGACGCCGAACTGCCCGTGGCATTGCCGGGAAAGTACCGGTTGAGGTCGCGGCGGTCCGGCAGATAACGTGAGCCGCGCCGGAATCCCTGCAGGTTGACGATGGGTACGCCGATCACGGCACCCTTCACTCGACCCGGATCCAGGTCCTGAATGACCCGCCGGATCATTTCGATACCATTGAGTTCGTCGCCGTGGATAGCGCCGATCAGGCACAGGGTCGGCCCCTTGCTCACGCCATTCACGACGAGCACGGGTAACTCACCGGCACCGGCTTCAAAGGCCTGTCCTCCGGACCACATCAGGCGTCGGGTGGACCCGGGCGGAATCGTTTCGCCAAGCAGTTCGAGGGTTTCCCCGCCGCGGGTGGGGGTCCGCGTGCCGTGTGCCGGTACAGCCGGGGCCCTGCTGACTTTATCGGGCGCAGCCGTATCCGCCGGCGCCAGGTCCGTCGGTGGTGGCTCACCGCGGCAGCCGCTGACCAGCGCTGCTGTGAGCAGGAGAAGAAGGAAGTGGAATCTCACAAGGTGGAAGGATTAGGGAAAGATTGGCGCACGTCCGTGAAACGGTAGCAGGTTTTCCCGGGCCGCAGAAGCAAGCAGCCTGCTGCAGATTTGTCCGCCGGGCCAACGCGCAGTGTGCAGGATGTCACACTGGCGGCGTGCATTGCGGCGTCCGTTACTGTGAAACCTGTGGCAGTCTGGCGGCATGAGGGCGCGTAACGTGACACATCACCGGGAAGCCGTTCACTCCAGTATCTTGCGCGGGCTTGGCGTGATGCGTTATGAAGCCGGTTTGCATCGACCGTATGGCCGCGTACTGGGTAGGGCAACGCATTGAGCCTGAGTTCGAAAGTCATGGGCGGCCACGGCCGCTGGTGCGTCGGCCTGCTGGTCGTCGTCCTGGCAGTGGCAGCCGTGTGGGTTCCATCCGGTGCCGCCCTGGCGGCGGAAAGCCTGCCCCGCCCGGCGGGCCTGGAGCCGGACATCGGCTTTTGGCGCAAGATCTTTGGCGAGGTCGCCACCGACGAGGCGCTCGTCCACGACAACCGTTACCTCGGCATCGTCTACGAAAAGCTGGACCTGTCGGCCTACGCGTCTGATGCTGTCCGGCAGCGCCAACTGGACGCGGCCAAGACCAAATACACGCGGATTCTCACCCGGCTCGCCGGGGGCAATCGTTCCAGCCTGGGAAAGGATGAGCGACGGGTGCTGGCGCTGTGGGCGGGCCGCCCCGGCAATAACAACCTGCGCGCGGCGGCCAGCCGGGTCCGGGTCCAGCAAGGGCTTTCCGACCGCTACCTGCAAGGGCTGGTCCGTTCGGGCCGCTGGCAGGAGCATATTCGCGCCAGTCTGCGCAAGGCGGGTGTACCCGAGATGCTGGCCGCATTGCCTCACGTGGAATCCTCGTTCAACCCCGAAGCGCGGTCCTATGTGGGCGCTGCCGGTCTCTGGCAGTTCACCGCCGGCACGGGCCGGCGTTTCCTGCGCATCGACGGAGCAGTGGACGAGCGGCGCGATCCGTTCCGTTCCAGCGAGGCGGCCGCCCAGCTGCTCAAGGCCAATTACGGCGAACTGGACTCCTGGCCGCTGGCGATCACCGCCTACAATCACGGCACGGGCGGCATGCGGCGCGCGATCCGGGCTACGGGCACTGAAAACATCGAAACCATCATCCGCAACTACGACGGGCCCGCTTTCGGCTTCGCATCACGCAACTTCTACGTGTCGTTCCTGGCGGCCGAGGAGATCGAGCGCAATGCCGAGCAGTACTTCGGGCCAGTGCGTCGCGATGAGCCCGAGCGTGTCACGATCATTGATGTGCCTGCCTACCTGAGTGCAGTAACGCTCGAGCAGTCGCTCGGCCTGGAGCGGGAGACCCTGCAAACCTATAACCCGGCCCTGCTGCCCGACGTCTGGCTGGGCAGGAAGTACGTGCCGCGCGGCTTCATGCTGCGCTTGCCCGAAAGCCTCTCCAACAACGAGGCGGGCACGCGCCTGGCGGCCATCCCCAGCAACGAGCAGCGTTCTGCCCAGACCCGGGACGCGACGCACAAGGTGCGCAGCGGGGATACCGTGTCCGGCATTGCCGCGCGATACGGCACGTCGCCGGCCAGGATCGCCAGCCTGAACAACCTCTCGAAGCGCAACCTGATCCGCGTCGGGCAGGTCCTTAAATTGCCGGGCGGCGCAGGCGCGACGGCCGGCGGCTCCACCGTGGCCCGCAGTTCCGGAGATCAGACCTACGTGGTTCGTCGGGGCGATAATCTGGCCGTCATCGCTAAGCGCACCGGGGTTCCGCAGCGTCAGCTGATGGCGATCAATTCCCTCGATAACCCCAACCGGATTTACCCGGGCCAGCGCCTGCGGCTGTCCCGAAGCACAAAGGGCGGATGACCGGCATGTGGCGCTACGTATTGCCTCTGCTGCTGGCTCTTGCCGGCGGAGGCCTTCCCACGGCTAACGGCTCGGCTATCGAGATGGCTGATCGAGTGGTGGTGCGCAAGGCCGAGCGCAAACTGTTGCTCATGCGGGGTGATGAGGTTTTGCGTACCTTCAACGTGGCGCTCGGCCTTACACCGACTGGTCACAAGCAACGGGAAGGCGACTTCCGCACGCCGGAAGGCAACTACCGGCTG
>CAZPNN010000209.1:0-4112 GCA_964587605.1 uncultured Chromatiaceae bacterium | reverse complement strand
TGGCCGGATCGCGGCGAGCGCACGTAGATATTCTCGAGGTCGGAGGGAGTGGCCCGGTCCCTGGCCACTCCCTGAAGCACGACGTTGTATTCCTCGCCGCGGTCGACGTAGGTGGTGACAATGCGGGAACCCAGCATTGTTTCCAGAGTGCGGCCGCTAGTCTGTAGCGAGATGCCAAGGTCGAAGGTCCGATTACGATCGATGTTGATCTTGATCTTTGGTTTCGTGGGGAAGAAGTCGGAGCGGAGGCCAAGGATCCGGGGATTCTCCGCCGTCACCCTGGCGATGATCTGCTCCTGCCAGGCCGCCAGCTCCTCGTAGCTGTTGCCGCTCAGGATGACGGCGAGCCCCGACCCGCTGGTCCGGATCGCAAGGCTGGGTGGGAGGAACACAGTGGCGATCGCTCCCGGCAGTTGCGATACCTGGTTCCGGATCTCGGCAGACAGTTCCTGGGCAGAGCGATCTCGGGCGCTTCGGGACTCGAGCGGCATGTAGACGAAGGCGGTGTTCACGTCGCCGCCACCGCCCCACATGCCACTTCGGGAGACTACGCGTTTCATGTTTCCCGATTCGACGTAGGGCATCAGGATGTTCTCGATGGATTGCACCTGCCGGTCCATGTAACCGGGCGTGGCGCCCTCGGGCGCCCGCACCATCATCAACATCATGTTGCGGTCTTCGGCCGGGGCGTATTCACTGGGCAGGGCGCTGAACAGGCCGGCGCCGGCGGCGGCAATGACCACCACCAGGACGGCAGCCAGCCACGGGCGCTGCACGAACGCCGTCAGGGAGGACTGATATTTCGCGGTCACACGTTTGAAAAACGCATCGAGCCGGCGCGCAAGCCGGCCCCGCCGGATACCCTTGGCGAAGAACTTCGACGCGAGCATTGGAACCAGGGTTAGTGCTACCAATCCGGAGAAGGCGATGGCGGCAGCGAGGGAGATGCCGAACTCGCCGAAGAGTCGCCCCAGGTTTCCGGGCATGAAGGAAATCGGCACGAAGACGGCCACCAGCACCACCGTGGTTGCCACGACTGCGAAGCCGATTTCCCGGCTGCCATCGATTGCTGCGAGAAGCGGTGGTTTGCCGAGTTCCATCTGCCGGACGATGTTTTCCAGAACGACAATGGCGTCGTCAACCACCAAACCGATGGCCAGGACGAGGCCGAGCAGGGTCAGCGTGTTGATGGTGTAGTCGAGCGCCGCCATCACGATGAACGCAGAAATGATCGCCACGGGAATCGTGACGGCTGGAATGATCGTCGCGCGCACGGAGCCGACGAAGGCAAAGATGACGATCAGTACCAGGATCAGCGCCTCAGCCAGCACCTTCGCCACCTCGATCATCGATTCCTCGACGAACTTGGAGAAGTCGATGCTGACGCCTACCTTGATGTCCGTCGGCATGGCGGACTGCATGGCTGCCACCTCCCGGACCACCGCCCGGTTGACTTCGAGGATGTTCGCCTTCGATTGCGGCACGATCCCGAGGCTGACCCCGGAGACGCGGTTCGAGCGCGAGAAGAAGCGCGAGTCTTCCGGTTCAATACGGACGTCGGCGACCTCGCCGAGGCGAATCAGGTAGTTATCCGGACTTCGGCCCACTACCAGGGCCTCGAAATTCTCCGGCAAGTCGAGCCCCGTCTCGGTGCGCAGCGAAAATTCCCGTTGCCGTGACTCGATGCGACCGGCCGGCAACTCGACATTCTCGCGACGCAGGGTGTCCTCGATGTCCTGCACGGTCAGGCCACGCGCGGCCAGCGCGTCCCGGTTCACCCAGACCCGCATCGCCGCCGTCTGGGCGCCGCTGAGCCGGATCTGGGCGACGCCGTCGATTACCGACAGCCGGTCCACCAGGTTCCGCTCGGCGAAATCGGTAAGTTCCATCAACGACCGGGTCTGACTCTCCGCGCTGACATACATGGTGGCGTCCATGCCCTGGTTCTGCTTGGTGACTTCCGGTGTATCAGCGTCTTCCGGCAGTCGCTGCAGGATTCGCGACACCCGCTCGCGCACGTCGTTCGCTGCGCCGTCCGGGTCCCTGTCCAGGGAAAATTCGATCGTGATGCTGGAGCGCTCGTCCTGGCTCGTGGAAGTGAGTTTCTGGATGCCGGCAATGCCCGAGACCTCGTCCTCGAGCAGTTGCGTAATCCGCCGCTCGATTATTTCAGCCGATGCGCCGCGATAGGTCGTGCTGATGGAGACTACGGGCGGATCAATGTCGGGGAATTCGCGCACTGGCAAGCGTGTGGCGGCAAGCACGCCGAGTATGATAAGGACCAGGCTCAAGACGCCAGCAAATACCGGGCGGCGAACCGAAATCTCGGATAAAACCATGGTCCGTTTGCTCCTGAGTCGCCGTTAGCTGTTTGGCGCCATTTGCACTTCTGATCCGCTTCGCACCCGCTGTGTTCCCTCGGTGATCACCAGTTCTCCGGCCACGACGCCTCCGCGAATCTCTGCAAGACCCGGTGCGCGACCGCCGATGGTGACCTCACGCTCGATGGCCTTGCCGTCCTCGACAACAAACACGTACTGACGGCCTTCGCGGGGGACCAGCGCTTCCTCCGGGATCAGCAGGACGTCCGCCCGCCGCTTCTCCAGGGCTACGGTGAGAAACATTCCGGGTTTCAGCAGGCCGTCGTCATTGGGCACGGTGGCGATCAACGTGACCGCGCGAGTAACCGGGTCTACGCGCGAATCTATTGAAGTCACGGTGCCCTTGAACCGCTGGTCTGGATAAACAGTGCTGTCGGCGAGGATCGTCATGCCGGTACGGACCTCGCCGACGAAGGTTTCCGGAATCCCGAATTCCAGCTTGATCACGCTGGTGTCGTCGAGTGTGGTGATGATGGTGTCGGGACCCACCAGATCGCCGAGACTTACCTTGCGGAGGCCAACGGTGCCCGCAAAGGGAGCCTTGACGGACAGCGTGTCGAGGCGCGCCTTCGCGCCCCGCACCTGTGCTCTGGCGACCAGCAGGTTGGACTGAAGCTGATCGAGGTCCGCTGCCGATACGACGTTGGTGGCTTCCAGCGCCTTGCTGCGCTGATACTGGCTCTCGGCTTGCGTCAACTGGGCCTCGGCAAGACTGAGATTGGCGCTTTCCTGGCGAGCGTCGAGTTCCACGATCACGTCGCCCGAGCGCAACTGCTGGCCGTCCCGGAAATTGATGCGCGTCACGACACTGGTCGTGCGAGCCGTGACCTCAATGGATTCGTTGGCCCGCGCCGTGCCGAGTGCCGTGAACCGGTCAACGAACGACTGGGGCGCAACTCGCTTCGTGATCACCATCACCGGCATCCCGCCCCCCATACCCGGTGGACCGGACTTTGAACCGGGGGGCTCGCCCGATCCGCACCCCATGATGAGCAGCGTGATGAGTGCGCAGCCGACCGGCGCGATGAGCGGCAAGGGATTGTTGTTGTTCAAGTTTTATCAGGATCTCTTTAAAGAGAAACTGTAGCAGATAGAACTTCTGCCCGGTGGCCGTCCGGGACGAAACGCCGCACCCGGGTTAACCGCGGTGTGGCGCGCCTTCTGTAGGAGCGCCGTTAGGCGCGACCCGTTTCAAGCTCGCGCGTGAGGTTGCGGTGCCCCGTGGCGGTTACCAGCACGTTGTCCTCGATGCGGATGCCACCGTACTTGTGCAGGGCGGCCAGTTGTCGCCAGTTCACGCGCCGGGCGGCCCGGCCCTTGCGCAGTCGCGCCAGGAGCGAGTCGATGAAATACAGGCCGGGCTCGATGGTCACGACCATGCCGGGCTTGAGTTCGCGGGTGAGACGGAGCCGCGGAAAGCGTTTTGGCCGGGCGAGATTGCCGCCACGCCGGGTCGCCAGACCGCCGCCGACGTCGTGCACCTGCAGTCCGAGGAGGTGGCCGAGTCCGTGCGGCAGAAACGCATCGCTGACACGCTTGGCCACGATGTCTTCCGGCGCCATTCGGACGACGCCCCAGTCCGAGAGCAGTGTTGCGATTTCACCGTGGGCGGCGAGTTGCAGTTCGGGGAAGGCAACGCCGGGGCGCACCAGAGCACACAGCCGCTGCTGGGCGCGGTCCATGTCCCGCACCATGTGCGCAAATTCGCCGCGCCGGGCGGCGTGGGTGCGG
>CAZPNN010000208.1:0-14441 GCA_964587605.1 uncultured Chromatiaceae bacterium | reverse complement strand
CCGAGAAGTACATCGAGGAACCGCGCCACATCGAGATCCAGATCCTCGCCGATGCCCACGGCAACACGCTGTACCTGAATGAGCGCGAGTGCTCGATCCAGCGCCGCCACCAGAAGGTTCTGGAGGAAGCACCCTCGCCGTTCCTGGATGCAAAAACCCGCAAGGCCATGGGCGACCAGTCTGTGGCCCTGGCCAAAGCCGTGGACTACCAGTCCGCCGGCACAGTCGAATTCATCGTCGACAAGGACCGGAACTTCTACTTCCTGGAGATGAACACCCGCCTGCAGGTGGAGCACCCGGTCACCGAACTCATCACCGGGCTCGACCTCGTCGAACTGATGATCCGCGTGGCCGCCGGGGAAAAGCTGGCGCTCAGGCAGAAGGACGTGAAGATCGACGGCTGGGCGCTGGAAGCCCGGGTCTACGCCGAAGACCCGTTTCGCAACTTCCTGCCATCCACTGGCCGGCTCGTGCGCTGCCAGCCGCCGGCTGAATCAGCTTTTGTGAGGGTCGATACGGGCATCGAGGAGGGCAGTGAAGTTTCGATGTTCTACGACCCGATGATCGCGAAACTGATCACCCGCGGCGACACCCGCGAGCAGGCCATCGACCGCATGGCAGACGCGCTGGATGCGTACCACATCCGCGGGGTCTCCCATAACATCGGCTTCCTCAATGCGCTGGTCTGCCACCCGCGATTCCGCGAAGGACGGATCACCACGAACTTCATTGCCGAGGAGTACCCCAACGGCTTTCACGCCGGCGACGTGCCGCAGGCAGACCCCGAGCTGCCGGTCGTGATTGCCGCCACCGTCCACCGCCGGCTCATGGATCGCGCCGCCAGGCTTTCCGGCCAGCTGCCGGGTCACGAACGGCGGGTTGGCAATGACTTCATCATCATCATCGGCGAGCAGCACCATGCCGCGAGCATCGTGCCGGTGGCGGGTGGCTACGACGTGCAGCTGGGCCAGCGCACCCATCGGGTCAGCACGTCCTGGCAGTTCGGCGAGGCACTGGTCCGCGCCGAGGTCAACGGCCACGCTGTGTGCTTCCAGCTGGATCGCGTCGGCGTCCGGTACCGGCTTGGCCATCGCGGCGCGCAGCTGGACGTGCTGGTCTGCACTCCCCGCGCAGCCGAACTGCACGGCCTGATGCTCGCCAAGGCGCCGCCGGACCTGTCCCGATTCCTGTTGTCGCCCATGCCGGGACTGCTGGTGCGTCTTGCCGTGACCGTCGGACAGGAACTGAAGGCCGGCGAGGAAATCGCCGTGGTGGAAGCCATGAAGATGGAAAACAGCCTGCGCGCCACCGGCGACGTGAAGATTGGCAAGATCCTCGTGCAGCAGGGTCAGAGCCTCGTCGTCGATCAGCCCATCGTCGAGTTTGGCTGAGGTCGTGGCAGCGGCGCCGGTCAAGCTGTCGGCCGACCGCCTTGCCAGCGAGTTGCGCTCGGGCGACCGGCGCGCGCTTGGCCGCGCCATCACGCTGGTGGAATCGAGCCACCCCGACGATCGTGAACCCGCCAATCGGCTGCTGGAGCTGTTGACGCCTCTGGCGGGCAACTCTGTCCGCATCGGGATTTCGGGCGTGCCGGGAGTGGGCAAATCCACCTTCATCGAGAGCCTCGGCAACCTTGTCATCGACCAGGGCCACAAGGTGGCCGTCCTGGCAGTGGACCCCTCCTCGGCGCTGTCGGGTGGGTCAATCCTCGGGGACAAGACCCGCATGGACACGCTCTCGCGACGCCTCGAGGCCTTCATCCGGCCTTCGCCCGCAGGTGGCACCCTGGGCGGCGTCACGCGGCACACGCGTGAAACACTGTTGCTCGTCGAGGCCGCCGGCTTCGACGTCGTGATCATTGAAACCGTCGGTGTCGGCCAGTCCGAAACAGCGGTCGCGGACATGGCGGACCTCTTCCTGCTGCTGCTACTGCCCGGCGGTGGCGACGAACTGCAGGGCATCAAGCGCGGCATCGTCGAACTGGCCGACCTGATCGTGGTGAACAAGGCCGACGGTGACATGAGTGCTGCGGCCGAACGGGCCGCGGCAGACTACCGGAGCGCACTGCACTTCCTTCGCCCGCGGTCAGCGCACTGGACAGTGCCCGTCGTCACCTGCTCGGCGCTGGAGGGGCGCGGGATTGACCGCGTCTGGGCGCTGATCGGCGAATTCCGGGCAGCGATGACAGCGAGTGGCGACCTTAAGGCCAACCGGGCGGCCCAGGCCCGTCGCTGGCTGTGGAGTGAAACGGCCGAGCACCTGATGGCCCGTCTGCGCGAGGACCCTGCGGTGCGGGAACGAATCCTGCCCCTCGAGCAGGCCGTCAGCGCAGGCCAGCTCTCACCGAGGGTGGCCGCCCAGCAGCTCGTGACCCAATTCTGGAAGGACGGTAAAGACCCGTGATCGGACGCCTCAACCACGTGGCCATCGTCGTCGCGGACCTCAAGGCGGCCACCGCGATTTATCGCGACCTGCTCGGTGCCCGGGTTTCAGCGCCGCTGGAGCTTCCGGAACACGGTGTCACCACCGTCTTCGTCGAACTGCCGAATACGAAGATCGAACTCCTGCATCCCCTCGGCGCAAATTCCCCCATCGCGAAATTCCTGCAGGCGAATCCGGGCGGCGGCATGCATCACGTCTGTTATGAGGTTGCGGATATCCTCGCGGCTCGCGACACGCTCAAGAAAGCGGGCGCGCGGGTGCTGGGTGACGGCGAGCCGAAGACTGGCGCCCACGGCAAGCCGGTGCTGTTTCTGCATCCTAAGGATTTCTGCGGGACGCTGGTGGAGTTGGAGCAGGTTTGAGGCCTGTGACCTGTCACGCAGGGTCGCCAGTACAGATGGTTAGTGCAAATGGATGACCAGCGGCACTCCGGTCAGGCCCATGTGCCGGTCAGTAGACCAGCAGGAGTGCACGCGACGGGACGTCATCAGGTGCAGCCCCACCGCATCGGTCAGCGTCAGCGGTTGATCGACAAATTGCCGTAGCAGCAGCGTCGCCGCCTTCTGCTCCCCCGATCCCACGCTCGCGACCTTCAGCGGCGGAATCGACTCCACCAGTGCCAGGAACTGGAGCGCCCTGGCTGGATCAAAGCGTCGCAGAAACCAGCCGTGACCCTCGGCCACCACCAGCGTGGTCGTAATCAGCGGTGGAGGTTTCGCGAACAAACGTCGAAAAAGGGCGTGATGCGAATCGGATCCGTCGGCGAAAGCAATCAGCGCCGCCGTATCGACGTAGGCCTCCGTATCGACGTAGGCCTTAGTCCTTCCGGCCATAGACGACGTCATCGATCTGCTGGCTGGAATCCGGGCTCCCGGAATTGACCATCCCCGCGTAGCGCATCCAGGGCGGTTCGTCGCCCGCCGGGACGATGCTGCGAAGCGACCGCCGCAGTAACTCGGCAAGGGAAATTCCGAGCCGTTCCGCTTCGAGTTTGGCGGCTTCGTACTCTTGTTCTGAAAGGCTGATCTGGGTGCGGATCATGGTGATAACACTATTTCTGTGTCTGTTATCATACCTCGGAAGGCGCGCCCTGACTACCTGGAAATCCTGCCTTTTCTCACAGAAATGCGGTGCCAGTCTGGTCGGTGCCAGTCTGGCCTTAGCGCCGTTGACCCACCGCCGCCTCGACCTCCGCCACCAGCGCTGCCATTCGCGCCTCCAGCTCTGCGCGCAAGCGCCCGAGATCGTCCGTGCCTGTGCCCGGTGGAATCCGGAACGGTTCGTCGATGGCAATGGCGACCTTCGAGAATGGCAGCGGCAGAATGAAACGGTCCCAGCTCTTCCAGCGGATGCACGGCTTCGCCGCGTAGGCGATCAGGACGATGGGCACCTTGGCCATGCGGGCCAGCATGATCGTGCCCGGCTTGAACTCGTGCAGTGGCCCCGTGGGGCCGTCCGGCGTGATGACCAAAGAGGTCTTCTGAGCCACCAGCACGTCGTACATGTCCTTGAGAGCCTGGCCGGCGGAGCGCTTCGACGACCCCCGGAGCACACCAGCCCCCCAGCGACGGATGATCGCGGCCGGCACCTCCCCGCTCACCGACGGGCTGGTCAGGAACGAGACCTTCAGTCCGCCCTGGGCGCGGAGCAGCAGGTAACGGGCGCAGAAGATCTGCATCTGGTGCCAGTAGGAAAGGATTGCCGCCCCCCCGTCCGACTGCAGGCGATCCAGGTGCTCTGCTCCCCGGACCGGCGCTATCCGGCAGGTTGCGGCCAGACCCGCCAGAAAGCCTCGCGCCAGGAAGATGATCACGGCGTACCAGACGCGACGGCCGCGGGACATTTCCCGTTTCGAGGACCTGGGCAGCCCCGTCGGGCGACTGCGCTTTGCGCGCTGGCTGGCTGCGTAGGGTTGCTCACTCACGGTTGCTAGAATACCCGCCCATGCAGTCCCGCGAGCACGATTCCAAGGGTACGGTCCACGATGCAGTCCGCGAGGACGGCCTGCCGCCCGGGCCAACCGAATTGCACACCATCGGCCCGGGTTACGAGACCTTCGCCGCTCTGGCGCGCTGGGTGCCGGAGTACGGGGACTTGTTCTGTGTCCAGTCCCGGGACCGTCGCGACCCGAGCTTCGTCGTCAGCAATCCGGAACACATCAAGCACATCCTGCTGACAAATCACGAAAACTACACCAAGGGCGTCGGCTTCGAGCGGGTCAAGATGTTGCTTGGGAACGGCATCATCGTCAGCGACGGAGAGGAATGGCGCCGACAGCGCACGATGATGCAGCCGGGCTTCAGCCGGGCGAATATCGCGCGACTGGCCGAACCGATGCGCACCCGGAACCTTGAGATGCGCGAGCAATGGGGCCCCCTCGCCGACACGGGCCAGAGCCTCGATATCACCACGGCCATGAGTCGTCTGGGGCTGGAAGTAATCCTGCGGGCGATTCTGAGCAGCGACCTCGACCGGTTGATTGAGCGCGAGGGCGGCAACCCGTTTGCCTTTCTCGCCGAGGATGCCACCCGCGACCTGCAGACGGCCGTCCGGTTCCGCAACCTGGCGCGCGTCATTCTTGGGGTCGTGGCAGAGCGACGTGAGAGCGGGGATCGCCCCTTCGATTTCCTGTCACTGCTGATGGATGCCCGGGACCGCAAGACCGGCACCGGCATGACGGACAAGGAACTGCTGGATGAGGTCAACACACTGATCATCGCCGGCCACGAGACATCTGCCGGCACACTGAACTGGGCGTGGTACCTGCTAAGCCAGCATCCGGAGGTCGAGGCCCGCATGCTGGCAGAGATCAGCGCGGCGATCCGGGATGACAGCTTCAGCTTCGACGAGTTGATGGGACTCGACTACACCGCGTGTGTACTCAAGGAAACGCTGCGCCTGTACCCGCCGGTCTGGCTGTTTTCACGCCGGGCCCGGAAGGAAGATCAACTGGGCAAATTCCGCGTGCCAGCCGGTGCCCACCTGTTCATTGCGCCGTATTTCCTTCACCGCCGCCCGGAACTGTGGCCGGACCCGGAGCGCTTCAACCCCGACCGCTTCGACGAGACCTGCTCCCCGCCCGTTGACCGCTATGCCTACGTGCCGTTCTCGGCCGGAGCCCGTCGCTGTATTGGGGAATACTTCTCCTTCGTCGAAATGCAGATGCACCTCGCCCTGCTCGCGCCGCGCTATGCACTGCGCTTCGAGGGTGGCAACTCCGCGGCGCCCGACAACGGCATCGAACTTGACCCGGCGGTAAACCTCCGAACACGCCACAGCATCCACCTCCGAATCCAGCACCGGAAAAACGCCTGAGTCCATGCCCATGAACCTGCCTGCCACGCTCCTCGACATCCTGGCTGCCCGTCGGAATTCGACTCGCCAGATCCATTACCTGAATGGCCAGGACGACCGGCGCGCCGTGCAGTTCAAGGACCTGCGCACGGCGGCGCTTGGCGTCCTGCATCACCTGCAGGATTTTGGCGCGCAGCCCGGCGACCGGGTGATCCTGCACACCTCCAGCAACGAGCAGTTCATCGACGGCTTCTGGGCCTGCCTGCTGGGTGGCCTGGTACCGGTACCGGTGGCCGTCGGCATCAGCGACGACCACCGGCAGAAGCTTCTGCAGGTGTATGCAGAGCTCGGCAATCCCGTGGTCTACACCGAGGCGGGTCAGCTGACGCGGCTTAAGGATTACGCGGTTTCCACCGGTTCGACGACCCTTGTTGAGGCTCTCGGCAAACGCGCGCTGCTCGTCGAGCGCGTGACGGATATTTCCCGGCCGGGACGGGAACACGCCGTAACGGCCGACGACGTGGCCTTCATCCAGTACTCGTCCGGTTCCACCAGCACGCCAAAAGGCGTCGTGCTGACCCACCGGAACCTGACGACCAACATCCGGGCGATGATCGAACGCGGCCAGTTCACCGACCAGGACGTTTCCTTGAGCTGGATGCCGCTCACACACGACATGGGACTGATCGGTTTTCACCTCTGCATGTTCACCGCGAACATCGAGCACACCATTATGGATACGAGGCTGTTCAGTCGCCGTCCCCTGCTGTGGCTCGAGGAGGCCAGCCGGATCGGGGCCACGCTGCTCAGCTCGCCCAACTTCGGGTACAAGCACTTCCTGAAGCTCTACGAATTGAGGGGCCTCGACGGAATAGATCTCTCCAGGGTGCGACTGCTGTTCAATGGCGCAGAACCCATTTCCGTCTCGCTCTGCGAGCGCTTCGTCCACGAAATGCGACGCTTCGGTCTGCCCGCCGCGGCGATGTTTCCGGTGTACGGGCTGGCAGAGGCCAGCCTGGCCGTGAGCATGCCGGAGCCCGGGCAGACCTGGCACTCGGTCATCGTCGAGCGCTCGTCCCTCGCCGTCGGGCGAGCACCTGTCCCGGCCGCAACGGCGATTCCTTCGGGCCTTGAGCTCATGGTGGTCGGCAAGCCGATCCGCGACTGCCAGCTGCGCATAGCTGATGACGAAGACCGGCCCCTGCCAGCCGGCGCCGTGGGACACCTGCAGATTCGCGGCGGCAATGTCACGGGCGGCTACCTTGGCGTTGCCAGGGATGAGCAGCCGCTCACTGCCGACGGCTGGCTGCGCACGGGAGATCTCGGTTTCCTCACCGTGCCCGACGGCGAACTGGTGATCACCGGCCGCCACAAGGAGATCATTTTCGTCAACGGCCAGAATTACTACCCGCACGATCTGGAAGCCATTGCCGAGCAGCTCGAGGGCCTGGAACTCGGCAAGATAGCCGCTGCCGGCGCCCGCAAGTCCACCGGCGAGGAGGAGGAACTGCTGCTGTTCCTGATCAGCCGTGGCTCCGTGGCAGATTTCCTGCCCCTGGCCAATCGGGTCCGGCGACACCTCACCGAGCACACGGGCCTTAATGTGGCCCACGTCATTCCGGTCCGGAACCTGCCGAAGACCACGAGTGGCAAGCTGCAGCGGGGCAAACTCGCGCAGGCCTATGTCGACGGCGAATTCGATACGGTGCTCGCGGAGCTGGGTGCACTGGCCGTCCGGACGACAGGCGCCGCCAGTGACGACGGCTCCGGCCTGCAGACCACGATCCGCCAGATCTGCGCTTCAGTCATCACCGACCGGGAGATTGGCCTCGACGATGATTTCTTCGATCTCGGCGTGAGTTCCCTCGCCCTTGCCCAGATTCACGAGCGCATCGACGAGCAGTTTCCCGGCCAGCTGGACGTGGAGGACCTGTTCAGCAAGTCGACCATCCGTGCGGTCGCTTCTCACCTGCAGGAACGGCAACACGCGGCGGCGTAACGGCGCACTCGAAGCAGACCCATGACACTGAACATCCCCGGTCATCGCGACCTGCACAAGATTGTTGTCCTGAATCCCAAGGGCGGCTCTGGCAAGACCACGTTGGCCATGAATCTGGCCGGTTACTTCGCCTCACTCGGAAGACCCGTCGCGCTGATGGACTTCGACCCCCAGGGGTCGAGCATCCGCTGGCTGAAGAAACGCCCGCCGACTCACCTGCCGATCTACGGGGTTGCGGCCTACGAAAAGAAAATGAACATGACCCGCAGCTTTCAGTTGCGGATACCACCGGAAATCCGCTACCTCGTCATCGACACGCCGGCGGCGATGACCACACCCCAGCTGACCGAGTTCACGCCTGGCGCCCACGCGATCCTGGTGCCCGTGTTGCCGTCGGCGATCGACATCCATGCCGCTTCCAGGCTTATCGCCGACCTGCTGCTGGTCGCAAAAGTCAGCCGGCGCATGGGCAGGCTGGGCGTGGTTGCCAATCGCGTCCGGGAAAACACAGTGGGCTTCCGCAAGCTGATGTCCTTCCTGGACCGCCTGCAGATTCCTATTGTCGGAGCCATCCGGGACAGCCAGAACTACGTGCACGCAGCGGGCGAAGGCAGCAGCATTCACGAAATGCACAGTTCGCGAACGAAAAAAGACCTGGTGAGCTGGCTGCCGCTGACCAGCTGGCTGGAACTGCGCCTGAACACGCCGCTGACGGATCGCGACGTGCTGCGCCTCGGCGATCCGCAATTCCCGGCCGAGTCGTCAGCTGACGTCGTGGACCTGCACACCCACCTCGCCCGCCGCGACCCGGAAGGTACCGGACCTTAGTTTTGTTAGTTGTTCAGTTGTGGGTCGCGTAGACCGCCGTCTTCCCGTCCTTGCCGAGGCTGAGCACGTCAAAAGGCGGCGACCCAGGCACGTCCATCCCCGGTGAACCGGGTGGCATCCCCGGAGCGGTCAGGCCGACGATATCGGGCCTCTCCTTGAGCAGCCGGCGCACATCGCTGGCCGGCACATGGCCCTCGACCACGTAGCCGCCGACCAGCGCGGTGTGGCACGACGCCAGATTCAGGGGTAGTCCATTCGCCGTCTTGATCGGGTCGACGTTTGCAACGTCAGTAACCTCGACGCGAAAACCGGCGGCCTGCATGTGCCGCACCCACTTGCCGCAGCACCCGCAGGTCGGCGTCTTCCAGACCTTGATGAGCGGCTGATCGGCGGACTGCCCGGCCTGTGCGGAGCTGGCCTGTTCGGGGCCAGCCTGCGCGCCTGAAGCCAACAGGAGCGCCACCGACACGATCATTCCTGTTGCTGTCCGCCTGTTCCACATGTTCCTGACTCCCGTTGGATCGACGTGATGATTCACGGCGTCACCCGCGTCCGCGCACGAAGATACTCAACCACCCCCGGCAGAACGGATATGACAATGATGCCAATGATAACCGCCGAAAAGTTCTCCTGAACGATCGGCACATTGGCAAAAAAGTAACCGGCCGGCACGAGCAACAGCACCCACAGCAGGCTGCCCGTGACGTTGTAGACCTGGTAGCGGCCGTGCGCCATCCGGCCAATGCCAGCGGCAAACGGCGCCACTGTCCGGATGATCGGCACGAAGCGCGCGATGATGATCGTCTTGCCGCCGTAGCGCTCGAAATAGACATGCGTCCGGTCCAGGTATTGCTGCCTGATCAGTCGCGGAAAGCGCCGCTGCAGTTCCTGCCCGGCCAGCCGCCCGACCCAGTAGTTGACCGCGTTACCGCTGACTGCCGCCACGATCAGCAGTACACACAGCAGGAAGATATCAAGACGACCCGAGGCCGCGATCGCCCCGGCGGCAAACAGCAGCGAATCGCCGGGCAGAAATGGCGTCACGACCAGCCCCGTCTCGCAAAACACGATGAGAAACAGGATGGCATAAACCCACACGCCGTAATCTGCCACGAGCGCGTCCAGGTGCACATTCAGGTGCAGGACAAAATCGATAAACTGCATGACGAGATCGGGCATGGCCGGTCAGTCTAGCTGGCGAAGACGGCGGCTGCTGCGTGCAGCGTCTCGCAATTGATCGCCGCAATATGCCGTGCTTCCACACCACCCGCCTTTAGCGTCTTGCGGATAATGCTTTCGAGGTTCGGCCGCTTCGCCGCCGGGCCTTCCTCCGCCCCGAGGCCACCGCCGAATTCGATGAAGGTGGTCACCTCGCCGGCAAGCGCCGTGTTGAGGCAACCCACCCAGTTGACCGGATTGAACAGCTGAAAGAAGAGCCGGGTCCGGATGGCCTGGGGATCCAGATCGTGCAGCCCCCCCGTGTAGTTGGACAGGACACCGACCTCGGGCGCAGAAAACGCGGCACGATCCAGGTCCGCGCGAAACAGTTGAGCGGCTGTCACCATGAAATAGGTGTGAAAGGCCCCTTCGGTCGCCAGCCGGATCGCGCGCTTGCGGGGCATGCGCTCCGCGAGATCCGCCGCCAGGGCGTCAAGGTCGCTGTCGCGCCCGCCAACGACGGTCTGGTCCGGCAGGTTGCAGCTGGCGACCTGGCAGTAATGGCGATCGGCCAGCGGCCGAGCCGTGTCCACGTCGAGTGTCAGCGCCAGCATGCCGCCCTCGCCGTGTTCGCCCATCAGTTCGCCCCGCCGCCGGACCAGCCGAAGCGCGTCATCAAAGCCAAGCGCGCCGGCCGCCACCAGCGCGCTGTACTCGCCCAGGCTGTGCCCGGCTGCCAGCGCCGGCTTCAGTCGCCCGGCCGTCAACTGCTCGAAGACCCGCAGACAGGCAATGTGATGCGTGAGCAGCGCCGGCTGCGTGTTCCGGGTGAGCCCGAGTTCACCAGCGGGATCTTCAAACGACAACTGGCGAAGGTCGAAGCCCAGCACGTCGTTTGCCCGGTCATAAACCTCGCGGGCCACGGCGAATTCCTGATAAAGGTCGCTACCCATTCCCCGGTACTGGGAACCCTGGCCTGGGAACACGAACATCACGCGCTGATCAGTCATCAATTCCTCCCGGAATCGCGGCTGAGGATACGGACGGCAACTGGCGGCGACAACCTGCTCGCCGTGGAAATCAGGGTTGCCACCGGCGGACCTCGTCACCCAGTATCGCGATGCCGCGCCGGACGACCGCTTCATCGCGTGCGTAGGTCACCCGCAGGCATTGATCGCGATGCGGCCAGTGCGCTTCCCCGGGCTCCTCGAGACCGGGGAAAAAGTGATGCCCGGACAGCACGAGCACCCCTCGAGCCTTCAGCCGGGCGTACAACTCGGCACTGGTGATGGTCAGCTGCGGCAGCCACAACCAGAGAAACAGGGCCCCTTCAGGCGTGTGAACGTGCCACTCACAACCGTCCAGTGCCTCGCGCAGCCAGAGCAGCGCCTGTGTCGCGCGCTGCTGGTACCACGGCCGGATCACGTCCCGCGACAAGCGCACGATTTCACCACTCGCCACGAGGTTGCGCACCAGCACCGGCCCGACACTGCCCGAAGCCAGGCTGGTGACCGCCACCATCGCGCCCAGTGCCGCGATGATTTCCGGGCGCGCCACGACGATCCCGGTGCGGATTCCGGGCAGTCCCAGCTTGGACAGGCTCATGCAGACAATCATCTTCTCGTCCCAGACCGGCGTGGCGCTGGCGAACACGATCTGGGGGAACGGCAGCCCGTAGGCGCTGTCGAGGATCAACGGCACGTCCAGGCGGTGCGACAGGGCACGGAGGCGATTGACCTCATCGTCGGTCAGGACATTGCCGGTCGGATTGGTGGGCCGGGACGCGCAGATCGCGGCCACGTCCCCGATCCCGTCGAGCGCCGGGAAGTCGACCCGGTATTTGAACAGGCGGTCCGGCAGGTGCTCGATCGCCGGCCGCCGCGCGACGAACAGGTCCTGCGTGACGCCCAGGTCTCCGTAGCCGATGTACTCCGGCGTCAGCGGCAACAGGATGCGCCGCTCACCACCGGTGGGCTGTGGCCCCGCCAGAAGGTTGAACAACAGGAAGAAACCCTGCTGGCTGCCGGACGTCAGGGCAATGTTTTCCGGACCCACGTCCCAGCCGCACTCCCGGCGCAGCAGCCCGGCAAGAGCCGCCCGAAACGTGTGTTCGCCCACCGGATCCGGGTAGTCGGCGACCAGTCGCCGGAAATCCCGGTCGTCGTCGAGCACCGCGCGGAACTGCTCACGAAATACCGCCAGCATCTCCGGAATGTGGGCGGGATTGCCACCGCCAAGCATCATCGGGGGCGCGTCCGCGGCCATTGCGGCGCCGAGATCGTTCATCAGCTCGACCGCACCCGTCTTGCGCGTGAAGCGCTTGCCGAACGTGGAATATTTCACGGTCACACCTTGCGGCTGCGGCCGGCCGCAATGGAGATCTGCGGGTACCAGGTCTGCTCGGTGCGGACGCCGCGCCGGTCGAGTTGCATGATCATTGCGTCGATCAGGTAAGGCCGCCCCTCCCGCAACGCCGCCGTGCCGCGCTTCAACGCCTTGCGCAACTCGGCGGGCGTGCTGGCGCGCTGCCCGTCGATGCCGAAGCTGCGGGCCAGGCCGGCAAAGTCGACCAGCGGCTTGCCGAGGTAGCAGGTCACGTCCTTCCACAAGGCTCGGGTTTCCTGGTTGGTCATCAGTGGCGAGTTGTTCTGGATCCGGTTGCGTTCGTTGTCGTAGCTGCAGTTGTTCATCACCACGATGAGCACCGGCACGTCATAACGGGACGCGGTCCATAACGCCTCGACCTGCCCGAACAGCAGTGCGCCATCTCCCACCAGGCAGACGACCTGTTGGTCCGGTCGGGCAATCTTCACGCCCAGCGCAGCCCCGATGCCCCAGCCGAGCGCAAACCCGGTGGTCTGGCCGATGAGGCGCCTGCGGCCACGGTCGATGTTCAGCCACTCAAAGGGCGACCGGTAGTCGAGTTCCGGAACGATGATGGCGTCTTCCTCGATGGCCTCGTCGAGTTCAGCGGACACCCGCTCCCACGACATCGGGCTCGCGTTCCAGTTGGCTTGCGCGTCGGCCTTGCGGCGGGCATCAGCCTTCGCCTGGGTGTCGCGGGCGGCCGCCAGGCGCGGACCGGCAAGCTCGGCGAGACGCGCAGGCGTGGCCATGCCCTGCACGGCATCGCGCAAGGCCACCAGCGTTTCCTTGAGCCCCGCGGCAATGGCAATGTCCGTAGGATAGGTATTGCCTATTTCCTCGTACTCGATGCGGGCATGCACCAGGCGCGCCTTCTTCGGCGGCGGCGCCGCAAACACGGTCGGATCCGGCATCGGCCCGCCGAGATTCAGAAACAGATCGGTTTTTGCCAGGTCCCGGGGCATACCAAGACCGTAGAAGCCCGCAAACAACGGGTGCCGGAACGGGAAATCGCTATAGACACTGTAGCCCTGGGCGACCGACGCACCCGTCAGTTCCGCGAGTGCAATCAGATCGTCCGTGGCGCCCGCGCGGGTGATTTCGGCGCCGGCACACAACATCGGCGATTTCGCCTCGATGAGCCAGCGGGCCGTCTGCTCGATCAATTCCGGCTTCGGCGGTATCGCCAGTGAAACATTGAAAAGTGACTGGGGATAGATGGTCTGCTTGACGTTCTTCATGCCCAGCAGGTCGAGCGACATCCGAACGTGCACCGGGCCGCCCGGCGGCGTCTGCGCCACCTTGAGGCCGCGCCGGATCATTTCCGCGATCTGCCCCTCATTGCGCAATTCCCAGCGCCACTTGGTGAAGGTCATCATGGACTCCAGCCAGTTTTCCATCTGCTGGAAGCCGTTGCGGCCTTCATAGCGTGTGCTGGTCCCGTCGGCCAGGACGAGAATCGACGACCGGTCTTTCCAGGCGTTGTAAAGATTGTTCATCGTGCTCGGCACAGCCACGCCGGGCACCATGAGCACGGACGGCTGGTTGGTCGCGAGCTCGTAACCGTGGGCCATGCTGGTGGCCTGCGACTCGGCCAGCGACAGGATCATCTGCGGATCGGGGCGCAGCGTGAGCGCGTCGAAAAAGGCCGACATGCCGGTGGCTGTGGTGCCGAAGATGTAGCGCACACCGGCTGCCCTAAGGGTCTCCACGAGCACCTCGGCACCGGTGCCCGTGAAGGGCACACCCGCGGCTGGCGGCGGTAACTCGGCGCTGGCCGCACTGCTTAGCAACGCAGTCACTGCCGGGGCACTCAGACCAAGAGCCGCCAGGCCGGCACCAAAGTCCCGGCGGGAAATTTCCCGCTTAAGAAACTGCATCAGCAGGTCACGCATCGCCCTATTCCCTTTGCCCCCGGACACCGGGATGATAATCGCTGCCCATGCCTCTGCTACAACTTGCCACACCCGGCGGCAACGTGCCCCGCACGATCGCAGACTAGACTTCAGGATTGATTGCCCGCCCAGGGGACTCCTTGCCAGGTTACAGCGTCAACGCGACCCCGGATCCGGCAGGTATCCAGCTCGGCCCGTTCTGGCTCTGCCCCGGAGTAACCCGGGGCAATGCGTTTACGTTGCTGTTCGGTGCCGTATCCACGCTCTGCATGGTCACGTTCGTTACGTTTGCCCAGCCCTACCTGTTCGCGATTATCGGCATCCCGCAGAGTGAGCAGGGAGTCCTCTCCGGCGTACTGCTCAGCGCGCAGGAAGGCATACAGGTACTTATTGCAGGCCTCATCGGCGCCTTGTCCGATCGCACCGGACGGCGCGTCGTGTACGTGGCCGGCCTGGTCGGC
>CAZPNN010000207.1:0-4253 GCA_964587605.1 uncultured Chromatiaceae bacterium | reverse complement strand
CGCTGGGTCACGAACTGACCCGGGCCCCGGGCACGGTCGGTACCACCAAGGGCAAGCACGTGGCCACTGACTGAGCGTCGCGTCCGGGGTTCAGCTGACCCGGACACCCGCCTGTCAGGGCCGTCGGGGGGCGGGCCACCGGCCAACAACTAAACAAAACGAATAACTAAGGTCCGGTACCTTTTTGCTAAGGTCCGGTACCTTTTTGGTACCTTTTTGCCATTTTGCTGGCAGGGGAGGAGCACTGGATGACCATCGGCCCGGACGAGCTGGCGCGAATCACCGCCGGGACCCTGTCGCACTACAACCGGCAGGCCGAGGATTTTCACGCGGGCACACGCGATCACGACGTCAGCCAGAACATCGACGCGCTGCTGCGGGCGATACGGGGCGAGCCGCCGTTCACTATTCTGGACTTCGGCTGCGGACCGGGGCGGGACCTGCAGGTGTTTCGTCGGCGGGGGCACCGGCCGGTCGGGCTGGACGGTGCGGAGACGTTTGTAACGATGGCGCGGGCGGCGGCGGCCTGTGAGGTCTGGCACCAGGACTTCCTGCGGCTGAAGCTGCCCGACGCGTACTTTGACGGTGTGTTTGCCAACGCCTCGCTGTTTCACGTTCCCGGGCAGGAACTGCCGCGCGTCCTTCGGGAACTCAAGGTGACTCTGAAGCCGGGCGGTGTCCTTCTCAGCTCGAACCCCCGCGGAGACAACCAGGAGGGCTGGAACGGCGAGCGCTACGGCGCTTACCACGACCTGGCCGCCTGGCGGCAGCAGCTCACGGCGGCGGGTTTTACTGAAATCGAGCACTACTACCGGCCCGCCGGGTTGCCGCTGGCGCAGCAGCCGTGGCTCGCGAGCGTCTGGCGGTCAGCGGCCCCTACCTGAACGAATCCTGAACGGGCGCCACTTCGGGCGGGTCTCGGGCGGGTCTGACCCCAAAACCGCGCTATAGGCCGTTTGTTTGGCCAGCCACTTCTGTACACTCCGCCAAACCCGCTTCCCGAAAAATCAGGCAGCTCAATGTCTAAGGAGACAGTCATGTTCGATCGCACGAAGAAAAATCCCGGTGACTCGACGCAGGATTCAGTAGCCACCAGCCCCTACCAGTCTCAACCGTCGGCGCCCGCCGCCGATTCCACACACCGGGCCGTTCCCGCCAGTGCTGCTCCGGCAGCGCGTGGTCGTGCGGCGGCCGTGATCGGTCCGTCGATCCAGATCGAGGGCACGTTGCGTGGCCAGGAAGATGTGTTCATCGAAGGCGAAGTGACGGGCACGATCCAGCTCCAGAACAATACCCTGACCGTCGGGAGCCAGGGCAAGATCAAGGCGGACGTCTACGCGAACACCGTCTACGTCGAAGGATCCATGGAAGGCGACCTGTTCGGGTCCGAGCAGGTGATCATCCGGAAGAGCGCCAAGGTGCACGGTAACATCACGTCGCCGCGCGTCAGCCTGGAAGACGGCGCCACCTTCAAGGGCTCGATCGAAATGGATCCGGAGTCGGTGAAGAGTGTGCTCGGAACTGCCAGCAGTTCGAACCGGAGTGTCGCACCGGCACGGCCGGCGTCCGCGCCGCAGCCAGTGTCCAATGCCACGCTGGCCACCGCGATCAGCACTGCCGGCGGCCAGTCACGCTGATCCGCTGACGCCTTCAGCGTGTTGACCTCATCCAGCCGCGCAGCGAAACCGCTGGCCGCGGAGCTGGCGCCCGTGAACGCGCCGTTGTTCCGGCGGCTGGTGGAATCGCTGAGCGAAGAACGACGGTCGGTGCTGCTCGATCTGGGGCCTGCGCGGCCCGAGTTGGTCGCGCTCCTGACGCCATTCCGCTGCCGTCTCGACATTGCTGATGTGGCGGACGGGCTGGCCGACCTGGACGCGGAGCCGGACCCGGTGCTGCGGCGGGGAAAGGCGGAAGCGCTGCTGCCCCCTGCCGGTAAAGAACCTGCGGACATCGTCCTGTGCTGGGATTTGCTGAATTACCTGCAGCGCCCGGCGCTTTCCGCCCTGATGGCGTCCGTTGCGGAGCGAATGCGGCCGGGTGGCTTTGCCCACGTGCTGATTGTGTATTCGGGCACCCGGATGCCAGCGCGGCCAAGCCATTTTTCACCGCTGCCCGACGGGCGACTGATCGAAACAGCAACGACGGAGGCGCAGCGAAATGCGCCCCGTTACTCATCGGACGACCTGCGGCAAGCGATGCGTGGCTTTACGGCGGAGAGTGCCATGCTGTTGAAGAACGGGATGCAGGAATTCCTGTTTCGGTACTAGGTGCTTCGCGCCACGCCTGCGCACGCTGGTAGGTGATCGACCGCCACACCCACTCGAACGGTCCAAGTCGAAAGTGCTTCAGCCACCAGCTGCTCCATGCCAGTTGTACTCCCCAGATCATTAGCACCACGCCGTAAAGCGGGTAGCCGGTGATCCGGCCGTACAGGCCGAGTCCGAAGCCGTAGAAAATCAGCGCGCACAGGATTGACTGGGAAAGATAGTTGGTCAGCGCCATGCGGCCCACAGCCGCCAGCGAGCGCTTGATCGCCTGGCCATGCGCTGTCTGGCAGAACCACAGGAGCAGGCCGAGATAGCCAATTGCCAGGGCGAAGCGGCGCAGGTCAGTGCTGAGGTTGGTGATCTCGATGGCCAGGGGGTGGAACTCCGCGGCCAGGACGGTGTTCGTTTGCCACACGGCGAGCGGCAAACCGACGGCAAAGCCGGCGCCCAGTATTGCCAGGTAGCGTTTGCGCGGCGCAGGCCGGGTCAGGATGCCGCTGCGGTAGAGCGCCATGCCGATGATCATCATCGCCAGTGCGTCCAGGAACCACCATTTCACGGCCACGATAGTTTGCAGAATCAGGCTGACCTTGGCCTGACGCACGAAGATCTCGGCGAGCGAACCGGACTGCATGATGCGGATGTCGTCGACCATCTCAGCATCAGCGGGATCCGGTCGGGCCTTCTTCAATTTCCTGTCCCAGTCCGCGATGGACTCAAGCTCAGCCTCGCCAAGCGCAATGCCACTATCCCGGCTGGCGATGGCCGCGGCGCTGGCCGACTCAAGGGCGCGCAAATTGACAATTTCGACGGCCCGTATTGAGGCAGGCACGGCGAGCGCGACCAGCGCGACTGCCAGGAGGACCGGTGTGCGCAGCCTGCGCAGCGGGTACAGACACAGCGAGGCCAGTCCGTAGACGAACAGGATGTCGGCCGGCCACAGGAAGATGTAGGCGTTGACGAGGCCGAGAGCGATAAGCGCAAAAGTCCGGCGGTAGTACGTTGCGCGGGCGCCACCGGGCGCGCCGCGTTCCGTAAGGCGCACCAGCGACAGCATCGCCCCGGCGCCGAAGAGCAGTGACAGGAGTGCGCGCTGGGTGCCTTCAAACAGCGTGTGGATCACCGCCCAGGTCGCCACCGGATTGCCCGGGCGGTCGGCGATCGCCAGCGGGTAATCGAAGAAGGCCTGTGGGCCGGCGAAAGCCCAGATGTTCATCAGCAGAATGCCAAGCACGGCAACGCCCCGCGCGACATCCAGGGCCTGCAGCCGTTCCTGCCGGGAGCCGGGCCCAATGGCGGGCGCGACAGAACCTGTTTCGCTGCTCATGTCGACCGGTCTAGCGTGCTGCCAGTTCGACGGTTGCCTGACCGGGTGTTCCGTCCCGGGTCCAGCGGAGCTGCACCTTCTGTCCTGGCTCAAGCTTCTTCAGCAGATCGTTGAACCCGCCGAGGCCGTTGACCTCGCTGTCACCAAGGTGGGTCAGGATATCGCCCGCCCGCATGCCCGCTTTGGCAGCGGGTGAGTCGGGGACCACCCCGTCAAGCCGGAGTCCTGGACCCTGATAAGCGAAGTCGGGGACGGCGCCCACGGAAACCCGTCGCGTACCGGAACCCGCTGCGGGCCCCGCCCCGGTGCTGGAACTGACCCCGGTTACGGACAGGCGTTTATCCGTTGACGCCAGATAGGCGATGGCCTCCGTGGCCACGGTTGCCACACGGACGAGCCCCGGACCATCAACCTTCTCCGGCGTGTCGGTCGGCCGGTGGTAGTCGAGTGTGGCGCTGGTGAATAGCTGCACGCCCGGCACCCCGGCGTCGATGAAGGACTTCTGGTCGGATGATTCGCTGGCGCCCGGGATGCTGCGGGTCTGCACGCCAGTCACTGCGGTGATACCGCTGAAGACAAACGGCCACTCCCGCGCACTCTCGGTGGCGATGACCGAAACGGGATTACTTCCCAGGCGACCCACCGTGTCCATGTTGATT
>CAZPNN010000206.1:0-9324 GCA_964587605.1 uncultured Chromatiaceae bacterium | reverse complement strand
ATCGCAACAAGCTAACTGCGCCATGTGGGGCGGCGGAACTTTCAAATCCAGACAATGCCACCGGATTCGCCGCTCGCCCGGTGCCGGTCAGATCCCCAAGCTGGGCGCATGAGCAATACCGGTGAACCCGCCGCTGGCACTAACAGCGCCTTAGGTAATACACTATCTACACAGGTAATACCCAAGGATCCAGCCATGGCCACCACCATGACCGTCAAGGGCCAAGTCACCATCCCCAAGCGCGTACGAGACGCGCTCCGGCTCGCGCCTGGCGATGGTGTGGAGTTCGCCGTCAATCGCGAGGGTGAGGTTGTCGTGCACAAGGCCAGTGCCCGGCCCACAGGCCGGTCCAGCGGCCGGCCCGCCCGCAAGCGCGATCGCTTCGAGGCCGCCCGGGGCCGGGCCCAGGTCAAGTGGCGCACGGATGAGTTGATGGCCCTTTTGCGCAGTTCAGACTGAATGTCGGCCAGGACGGCAGTGACGTGCTGCTGGTAGATACCAACGTCCTGGTGGACGTTTTCCAGGACGACCCGGACTGGGCAGACTGGTCTGTTCGCCAGCTCCGCGCACAGGCCCAGGCGCACGAACTCGCCATCAACCCGATTATCTACGCTGAACTCTCGCTCAACTTCGACTCAGTTGCTGCGCTGGACGCAGCCGTCGACGGGCTGAGTTTGCAGTTCAGGGATCTACCCCGCTCCGCCCTGTTTCTCGCCGGCAAGGCCTTTGTGAAATACCGGCGCGCGGGCGGCACCAAGGGCAACGTGCTGGCTGACTTCTTCGTCGGCGCGCACGCGGCGGTAATGGGCTGCGGGATAATCACCCGGGATGCGCGGCGCTACAGGAACTACTTTCCGCGTGTTGCTCTGCTCGTGCCAGAGGGAGCCCGCCCGTAATACCGGCGCCGGAAACGTGACCCCCGGCCTGGCTAGTCCCCGCCCCGCAACTGCTCCACGATCGCCGGATTCTCCAGCGTCGAAACATCCTGAGTGATCTCCTCGCCGCGCGCGATCGCGCGCAGGAGCCGCCGCATGATCTTCCCCGAGCGGGTCTTCGGCAGGTTGTCGGCGAAACGGATGTCGTCGGGCTTCGCGATCGCGCCGAGTTCCTTGCCGACAAACTCGCGCAGTTCGGCCGCCAGCTTCTCGGCATCCTTGCCCGTGGGCCGCTGGCCCTTCAGCACGACGAAGGCAAAGATCGACTCGCCCTTGATGTCGTGCTGGCGGCTCACGACGGCCGCTTCCGCTACCCGCGGATGCGCCACGAAGGCGCTTTCCACTTCCATCGTGCCGAGCCGGTGTCCCGACACTTTCAGCACGTCATCCGACCGGCCCATCACCCAGAAAAAACCGTCGGCGTCCCGGTGCGCCGTGTCGCCGGCGACGTAGTAGCGGTTGTTGAACTGCGCCCAGTAGGTCGAGAGGTAACGCTCGTTGTCGCCCCAGATCGTGCGCAGCATCGACGGCCACGGCTTGCGCACCACCAGCGCGCCGCCCTGGTCGGGAGCCGTGACCTCGTTGCCACTCTCATCGACGATCGCCATGTCGATGCCGGGGATTGGCGTGGCGCAGGAGCCGGGCTTGGTCGCGGTCACTCCGGGCAGCGGGCTCAGCATGGCCGCGCCGGTTTCGGTCTGCCACCAGGTGTCGACGATCGGGCAACGCTGCTTGCCGATGACGGTGTGGTACCAGATCCAGGCTTCCGGGTTGATCGGCTCACCGACGGTGCCGAGCAAGCGCAGTTTCGACAGGTCGTACTGGTTGGGGAACTCGTCGCCCAGTTTCATCAGTGCGCGAATCGCGGTCGGCGCCGTGTAGAAGATCGTGACGCCGAGTTCCTCGCAGATGCTCCAGAAGCGGCCACCGTCGGGATACAACGGGGCGCCTTCGTACATCACGATGGTCGCACCGGCCGCCAGCGGCCCGTAGCAAACGTAGGTGTGGCCGGTGACCCAGCCCACGTCGGCCGTGCACCAGAAGACGTCGTCTTCGCGGAAATCGAAGACCCACTTCGAGGTGAGCTTGGCATTGAGCAAATAGCCCGCCGTCGAATGCTGGATACCCTTGGGCTTGCCGGTGGAGCCCGACGTGTAGAGCAGGAAAAGCGGGTGCTCGGCGTTTACCCAGGCGGGTTCGCACCCGGTGTCCTGCCCCTGCACGGCCTCGGACCACCAGACGTCGCGTCCCCTGGTCATCGACACCGCGTCGCCCGTGCGCTTCAGCACCACGACCTTCTCGACCGTGTCGCCAGTCCCGGCCAGCGCTTCGTCCACGGCCTTCTTCAGTTCCACCGCCTTGCCGCCACGAAAGCCGCCATCGGCCGTGATGACCATCTTCGCGCCGGCATCCATGATCCGGTCGCGCAGCGAATTCGCCGAAAACCCGCCGAAGACCACCGAGTGCGTTGCGCCGATGCGGGCGCAGGCCTGCATGGCAATCACGGCTTCCGGCACCATCGGCAGGTAGATGACCACGCGGTCGCCGGGCCACACGCCCAGTGCCTTCAGGGCGTTCGCGAACTGGCAGACCTCTGCCGTCAGCTGCCGGTAGGTCAGTGTGCGGCGGTCGCCCTTTTCACCCTCAAAGATGATTGCAGGTTTGTCGCCACGCAGATTCCGGTGCACGTCAAGGCAATTGAACGAGGCGTTGAGTTCGCCGTCGGTGAACCAGCGGTAGTTGGGCGCCTTTGAGTCATCCAGGATGTGCGTGAAAGGCACGTGCCAGCGCAGTTCCTCGCGCCCGAGCCGTCCCCAGTAGGCGACATTGTCCCGGGCGGCCTCGGCGTTCAGCGCAGCGAAACCGGCCGGCTGTACAAGCGCGGCGGTGCTGAATGCGTCGGAGGGTGGAAACCTGCGCAATTCGTGCAGGACGGACTCGATGTTGCTCATTCGCGCTCCGGCGCTATGGTTTGCCAAGTATGCGCTGGCTGAGCGGGTCGTCGGCAAAATCCCGCAGGAAGATCTCGAGAGCGTCCTTCGCAAGATCGGGATTCCCGGCATCGTAGAGCTCGAGAATCTTTGCGAGCCGGCGATCGCGAGGCTGAATCACGCTCACGGGGGTTGCCGGCGCGGCAGGCGCTTCGGCAATAGCGCCATCGGCCAACGCCTCTTGCCGTGTGGCAGATCGCGCAGCGGACCCGGCAGTCGGTTCGGGCGGTGCGTTAAACGACAGGGCTTCCACTGGTGCTTCCAGCTGGTCCGCCACTGTCAGCTCGCGGCGAATCAGGGCGATCGAGGCAACCAGGTCTGCGACCTGCGGGCGGTCAGGTTCGAAAGATGGCGGCGGGGGTGGCGCCTCCATCACCATGACTTCAAGCTCCTCCGCCGCCACTTCGGCGGCCGCCTTGTTGGCCTCGCTGCGCTCACGTGCGCGCTTTGCAAACAGTGCGCTAAGCCCGCTCTTTGCTTCCTCAGCCGACGGTGACAAGTCCAGCATGGCAAAGCCGATACCAGCGGCCACCAGCACGCTGGCGGCGAGGGCCACTGGCAGCATCCAGCGCGGACGCCGCACTGCTGGCAGGGTAACCGTGTCACCGTCTTCATCATCATCGTCGTCCCCGACCGGCGGCGGCGGGCGAGCAGGCGCGACCTTCGCGGCCAACGGTGTCAGCGTGGCAGGCGCGGAACTGGTGGCTGCCGCCCGGGCAACGGGAGCGGCAGCGGCCTTCGCGGCCGCCAGGATCGTGGCGTCGAGCGCAGCCGCCGGCTCGACCAGTTCCAGGTTGTCGTAGTCGGTGGAGACTGGCGACTCACGGGCCAGGAAAGCCTCCAGCTCCGCGTCATCCTGCGGTGAATGGCCTGTGCTCATGAGAGCGCTCCCCGGGCGCCGGCCGGCGCGAGATCGCCGAGTGAAATACGCAGCTTCTTCACCGCGTAGCGCAGGCGACTCTTAACGGTTTCTGCCGGCGCGCCGGTTACCGTCGCAATTTCGGCCAGGCCCATCTCCGCTTCCTCGTGCAGCAGAAATGCCTCCCGCTGCTCCAAAGGCAGGGCGTCCAGTGCCGAGCGCAGGCGCTCCGCACGCTGTGCGCCGGTGAGTGCGGCCTCCGGGCCTGCCCCGTCGCTCTCCCATTCCACGAGCGACCAGCGACCAGAGGCGAAGGCCGGATCGACTTCCTCGGCACCAGGATGGGAAATTTCCTCGACCCGGTACCCACCCGTGTCACTCGCGCTCATCAGGGCTCGCCCGGATTTGCGATAGTGATCGACGAGGCAGTTGTGCGCGATCTGGTACATGTAGGTCGTGAAGCGGGCTTTGGGTTCGTAACGCTCGCGAGCCTTGACGATGCGGAGCCACACGTCCTGGAACAGTTCGTCAGCGGTATCGGCGTTGCCGCACTGACGGGCAAAGTAGCGGTACAGGGGACCCTTGTGCCGGGCATACAGAACCTCGAACGCCGCAACGTCCCCGGTCGCGTACTGCGTCATCAACTGTGCGTCGTCCGCTGCTCCCGCCATCATGAGCAGCATAAGCCAGCTGGCCCGGCGGGAAAACGGCTGGGATGTGACTAACGTCGCACCTGCGGGTCGCCCGTCGGGTCATCGCCGCTATCCGGCGACCCCCCGGGACGGGTGGCTGCCATTGCCAGGCTATCGGCCAGTTTCACCAGCGACAGGAATTCGCCGCGATAGCCACTGGGATCGTCGCCCCGCGCTCCTGCTGCCAGTGTCGCGATTTGCGCGTAGCCGAAGCCGTCGAGATACTCGCCACCCCGGAGTTTCTGCCCGAAGGCGGCGACAGCTGCCGCGAACTGCAGATCCCGGGACTGTTTGCCAGGCAGATCGGCCAGCTCGCGGAGATCGGTGCGTAACACGGGCTGTTCGATGAGCCGGCTCGTGTCGCCATCCGGCGCCTTGTAGCGCAGGCGGACATTGGCCAGTTCGGCCCCTGTCACAGGCTGCGAGGACGTTGAATCGCCGTAGCGGAGCGGGTCCACCAGCCGCGCCGGGCTGTTGTTCAACGTCAGCTCGTACAGCGCCGTTACCGTGTGACCGGCACCGATCTCGCCCGCATCGATCCGGTCGTTGTTGAAATCTTCCCGGCGCAACATCCGGTTTTCGTAACCGATCAGCCGGTACTCGGCCACCGCAGCCGGATTGAACTCGACCTGGATCTTCACGTCCCTTGCAATGGTCTGCAGGGTGCCGGACAGCTGTTCCACCAGCACCTTGCGGCCTTCACTGAGCGTGTCGATGTACGCGTAGTTGCCGTTGCCGGCATCGGCCAGGCGCTCCAGCAGCTCGTCGTTGTAGTTGCCCGTGCCGAAGCCGAGCGTCGTCAGCGAGATCCCGCCGTCACGTTCCCGTTCGACAATGTCGATCAGGGCATCGAAGTCCGTGGTGCCCACGTTGAAGTCACCGTCGGTCGCCAGCACGATGCGGTTGATCCCGCCCTTGATGAAGCCCTGCCGGGCAAAATCGTAGGCCAGCCGGATGCCGCCGGCGCCGTTGGTGCTGCCACCGGCCTCAAGCCGCTCCAGGGCGGCACTGATCTTCGCCTGCTGGTTGCCCGGCGTGGATCGAGAACAGCGCCGGCGGCGCCGGCGTAGACCACCAGTGCCACGCGGTCGCTGGCCTTCATCTGCCGGGTGAGCAGCCGGAAGGCGTTCTTCAGCAGGGGCAGCTTGTCCGGGTCCTGCATGGAGCCGGACACATCGATCAGAAAAACGAGATTGGCGGCGGCACGGCGTTCGGCTGGAATCTCGTAGCCCTTCAGCCCCACCTGCAGCAGCAGCTTGTCGGCGTTCCAGGGCGCCGGAGCGAGGCTCGTCGTCACGGAGAACGGGCGCTCCCGGCCCGCGGGTGCCGGGTACTCGTAGCCGAAGTAGTTGAGCAATTCTTCCACCCGCACCGCATCTTCCGGCGGCAGCGTTCCGGCATTCAGGAAACGGCGCACGTTGGCGTAGGAGCCGGTGTCCACGTCGATGCTGAAGGTGGACACGGGCTGCTCGTGGACGAGCTTCACCGGGTTCTCGTCAAAGTGCTCGTAGTTTTCGCGGTCCTGCGCCGAATAGGCGGGAAAACAGCAGGGCGGTGCCGGTGCAAACCCCGACCGGTCATGGACGGTGGCGACGGAGAGAGGTACACGGCCAAGGGCTGCCGCAGGAGCGGCTTCAGCCGCGACCTTCTCCTCCCGACTGCGGGTACCGACTTCAGCAGTTTTTGTCGCGCCTGAAGGCGCTCCTGCGGGAGGTTTCTGTTCTTCGTTCAGGCTGCAGGCGGACAGCGCCAGCGAGATCACTGCCAGGCGAAACAGATGGTTGTTCATAGCGTTCGACTCCGCCGCCCGAAAAGGCGGCCACTTGAGTCTGTAAACGCCAGAAACCCCGGAACGGGGTTAAACAGTCGCGATCTTGAGGCTGGCTGCCAGCCGCTTATGCAGCGGGCTGCTGCGGGGAATGTGCGCCAGCAGGAATTCCATCTGGTCCGCCAGAACCCGGCGGCCCTTGAGAAAGATGTATTCGGCATAGGTGGGCGTGAACGGTACGGCCAGCAGTTGCATGCCCGCCTGCTCCGGCGTGTGCCCGCCTTTGTGGTTGTTGCAGCGCCGGCAAGCCGTCACCACGTTGGTCCAGGTGTCGCCGCCACCCCTGGACAGCGGCCGCACGTGGTCCCGCGTGAGGTCCCGCACCGAAAACTGGTGGCCGCAATAAAGGCACAGGTTGGAATCGCGCCGGAACAGGGTCTTGTTGTTCAGGGGCGGCACATAGCAATCCATGAGTTCCGCCACGTCTGGCGAACGCCCGACCGTCGCCACAATTGAATTAACTTCGATGCAGCTCTGCTGATTGATGCGTGCGTTGAAGCCGCCGTGGATCCGGAACAGCGGCGAACCGCAGGTGTAGGCCACCTGGCCGAGGTAGTACAGGCGCACGGCATCCCGGTAATCGATCCACTCAAGCGGCATGCCAGCAACATCAGTCCGGAGGACCTGCTGTGAGAAATCGCTGACTTCGTCGTGGAGGTACAACATAGGGGTTGGGTCTGCCGCGCCCGTATATTGCGGGTTCCCGGTCAAAAATCAAATTTCCCCGTTCGCACTCCTATGTCATGATGCCGCGCGTTAAGCGGGCGGCCGGTCGGCTGCCCACCAGTTGGGAGTGACGTACTTCATGCCAGTCGCCATTGGCGTGATCCGGGAAACTGCGCCGGGTGAAACCCGGGTAGCCATCGTGCCCGAGGTCGCGAAGAAGCTGGTCAAGGCCGGGGCCCGGGTACTGATTGAGGCCGGGGCCGCCAGCCAGGCCCGTTTTGCGGACGCCGATTTCGGCGAGGCGACCATTGCCGCCTCCTCGGCTGCCGTGCTCACCGAGGCCGGTGTGCTGCTCTGCGTGCAGCCGCCCACGCTGGACGACGTGGCAGCGCTGAAGCCCGGTTCCGTCGTCATCGGCTACCTGCAGCCCCACCTGCAGAAGGATCTGATCCGCGCTTTCTGCGAACGCAAAATAACGAGCTTCGCGATGGAACTGGTGCCGCGCATCTCCCGGGCGCAGTCCATGGACGCGTTGTCGTCCCAGGCCGCCGTGGCGGGTTACAAGGCCGTGCTGATTGGCGCCGCGGCGCTGGACAAGTTCCTGCCCATGCTGACCACCGCCGCCGGCACGATCCGTCCGTCCCAGGCACTGATCATGGGCGCGGGCGTGGCAGGGCTGCAGGCGATCGCCACTGCCCGTCGGCTTGGCGCGATGGTTGAGGCCTTCGACGTGCGCGCGGCCACGAAGGAACAGGTGGAGTCGCTGGGTGCGAAGTTTGTCGACACAGGGATAACGGCTGATGGCGCCGGCGGCTACGCCCGGGAACTCACCGCGGAAGAACGCCAGAAGCAGCAGGCCGTGGTCAACGATCACGTGGCAAAGGCCGATCTGGTGATCACCACAGCCGCCGTACCCGGCCGTCCGGCACCGCGCCTCATCGATCGCGCGACAGTCGAGCGCATGAAAGCGGGTGCCGTGATCGTGGACCTCGGCGCCGAAAGTGGCGGTAACTGCGAGCTGACGAAGGCCGGCGAGACGGTCGTGCATAACGGTGTCAGCATCATCGGCCCGGTGAACCTGGCCGCCACGGTGGCGCGCCACGCCAGCGAAATGTACGCCCGGAACCTCTTTAATTTCCTCTCGCCCGCCATCAACAAGGACGGCGAGCTGGCGATCGACTGGAGCGACGAAGTCTTCGCCGGCGCCGTGCTCACCCACGACGGCACCATCCGGCACGAGCCCACCCGCAAGGCCCTCACCTGAGGCGAGCCCCAAAATGATCGACGGTTTCATAGCGCTTTACATATTCATGCTGGCTGCCTTCACTGGCTACGAAGTGATTGGCCGGGTGCCGACGATCCTGCACACGCCGCTGATGTCGGGCTCCAACTTCGTGCACGGCATCGTGCTGGTCGGCGCGATGGTCGCGCTGGGCCGTGCGGACAGCACGCTGGGGATGGTCATCGGGTTCTTCGGCGTCGCGCTGGCCGCGGGCAACGCGGTGGGTGGCTACGTTGTGACCGAGCGGATGCTGGAGATGTTCAAGTCGAGCAAGCCTGCCCCGGGAAAGAAACACTGATGGACAGCCTGACCGGCAGCGGCTTCGCCTCCACACTGGTTTCGGCAAGCTACCTGCTGGCCGCATTCCTGTTTATCACCGGCTTGAAGCGCATGAGTTCGCCGGTCACGGCCCGCGGCGGCATCGTCTGGGCGGGTGCCGGCATGGTGCTGGCCACGCTCGCGACCTTCCTCACGCCGGGCCTTGGCAACTTTGCACTGATACTCCTTGCCATCGCCCTCGGCGGCGGCGTGGCCTTCATCACAGGCAAGCGCGTCGCGATGACTGACATGCCGCAGATGATTGCCCTCTACAACGGCATGGGCGGCGGCGCAGCGGCGGCGATTGCCGCGGTGGAATTGTCCAAGGGTGAGGCGCATTCCGTCGTGGTGCTGACGCTGGCGGTGCTTGGCGGGCTGATTGGCGCCGTGTCGTTCTCGGGCAGCCTGATCGCCTTCGGCAAGCTGCAGGATCTCATCAAGCGTTCGTTCCGCTTTCGCGGCCAGAACTTCGTCAACGTGGCAATCCTGGCCGGTACGGTATTGCTGGGCGCCTTGCTGGTGTTCGCGGCAGCCGGCCCGGCGCCCGGGCTCATCGCCCTGTTCTTCGGCCTGGCACTAGTCCTCGGCGTGACCATGACGTTGCCCATCGGCGGCGCCGACATGCCGGTGGTGATTTCGCTCTACAACGCACTCACCGGTCTCGCCGTGGCCTTCGAGGGCTTCGTTCTCAACAACGCCGCGATGATCATCGCGGGCATGGTGGTCGGGTCCGCGGGCACGCTGCTGACCCAG
>CAZPNN010000205.1:0-1503 GCA_964587605.1 uncultured Chromatiaceae bacterium | reverse complement strand
GCCTCGCAAGCGAAGGAAGGAACCAACGTCGCGGCGGGTGCACTCTCCACCGGTGCGGTCCAGGTGGCTCAGCAGCGGTTCATCGAGCACGTTCGCCCGGTGCTGCAGGCGCAGTGTTTCTCCTGCCACGGCGGGAAATTCAAGCAGGCAGGATTGAATCTTCAGTCTCGGGAAACTTTGCTTCGCGGAAGCGACAACGGGGCCGTTGTGGTCCCCGGGAAGGCAGACGAGAGTTTGCTGGTGAAGAAGATCCGGCACCAGCATGAACCCGGCATGCCTCACAGGATGCCGAAACTGGCGGAGGCGGACATTGCCCAAATCGTCGCTTGGGTGGATGCCGGCGTGCCGTACGATCGCCCTCTGGAGATGACCGCGCCGGCAGGTGAAGTTACTTCCCTTCACCCCGGAAGCAAGCACTGGGCGTTCCAAACGGTCAAGCGCCCTCCGGTACCCAAGGTCAACAATCAGGCGTGGGTAAGGAATCCCATCGACGCCTTCGTTGCGGCCAAACGCGACGAGAAAAAACTGACGCCTGTGCCGTCGGCCGACAAGCGCGTGTTGATTCGCAGAGTCTATCTTGATCTCATCGGGCTTCCCCCAACGCCAACCGAGATTCAAACTTTTCTGGCAGACACTTCGCCGAACGCTTACGAGAAAGTCGTCGACCAGTTGCTGGCCAGCCCGCGCTATGGAGAACGCTGGGGACGCCACTGGATGGACATCTGGCGCTACAGCGACTGGTATGGATTTGGCAGCCAGGTTCGTAACAGCCAGCCGCACATGTGGCAATGGCGCGATTGGATTATCGAATCGCTAAATCAGGACAAGGGCTACGACCGGATGGTGCTCGAAATGTTTGCCGGTGACGAACTGGCCCCTCTAGATCTGAACACGCTTCGAGCCACCGGCTATCTGGCTCGCACCTGGTATATTTTCAACCGCAACGTCTGGATGCAGGATACGGTCGAACACGCTGCGGCGGGCTTTCTGGGGATCACACTGAAGTGCGCCCGCTGTCACGACCATAAGTACGATCCCCTTGCCCAGGAAGAGTACTACAAGTTTCGCGCATTTTTTGAGCCCTACGATGTTCGCCAGGAGCGGGTCCCGGGAGAGCCAGATGTGAGCAAGCGCGGCATTCCCCGTGCCTTTGACGCCGAGCCGAGAGAAGCCACCAACAAAGATCCCTATATCACGGCCATCTACCCCGAAACCTACCGGTTCATTCGCGGTGACGACAAGAACCCGGACCGGGAGCATCCCTTGGCGCCGGCAGTGCCTGAAGCGCTGGGGAACCGGCGGGTTGAAATCCAAGCAGTGACACTGCCTCGAGAAGCCTCCTTCCCGGCGTTGCGTGCTTACGTGCAGGACGATGTCGTGAAGCAAGCAACGGACAACATCAGCAAGGCAGAGGCGAGTGTGGCAAAGGCTCAAGCCGCCCGCGAAGCGGCACAGCGCCGGCTGGCCGCACAGCCGTCTGTGGCCCCGGCTGCGATCAGCGCC
>CAZPNN010000204.1:0-2901 GCA_964587605.1 uncultured Chromatiaceae bacterium | reverse complement strand
TCTTCCCCATGTTCGAGCTGACCATCGACGGTCTCACCGAATCCGTCGATGTGCTGCGCGGGACGCGGCCGAATCGGCCATCGACGAATCAACTAAGGCCGCGAGGAAACTAAGGCTCGCTTGCTAAGACGACATGAGTTCTCGGGAGTCGTTGGCCCGAAAAATACGCACGGCAGACCCTACGGCGACAAATCCTGTAACGTTTAGTAGTTTATCCGATGTGCCGCGCGGAGCGTGAGCCGTTGCAGTCGGTTCGACCGGCACGTCGGATAAACGTACGATGAACTGAACGCGGTACTATGGGGTTTGAATGCGACGTCTGAGGAACGCCGATGCGTCGCTCGTCGGGCACTTTGCCGACGGCCCTGTGGGGCGCGATGGACGCCGTTCGGGTCGTAGGGAAGTCAACGCGCAAAACACGCCTTGTTGCGGTCGTGGCGCGCACCGGTAGCGGTGGTTCGCTTTTGAGCCAGTGATGGGTACGCGGTAATGCATGAGCAGACAAGGCGATGACTATGAGGTGTCGACGTAGGCGGTCTTAACGGGCGCGCTGGTGAGCAGGTGGGGGCGTGGCGGCGGCGACCGATCACCGGCGCGCGCCAGATCGATGCGGACGAGCGTCCCGCGCCGGCAGACCGGGCAGATCTCCGCATTGAGGGATTCGTCCGGCCTATCCGCCAGCGTTTCGGCGTCTTGATCGGGCGACTCTGCTTTTGGCGCAACCCCGAGCAGACAACGACACTTGTCGAGCCGTGTATCGCGGTTACGGTTCGCTGACAGGCCAAAGTAGCGGATGCGGACGAAGCGGCTCGGGAGCGTATGCATCAAGAAGCGGCGAATGAACTCGGGGGTCGAGAGGCACATGATCTTGGCTTGCTGATCATCCGCGTAGTCCTTATAGCGGAAGCTCACCTGCCCCTCGCCGAGCTTGACCAATCGCTGATTGGAGATGGCGACCCGGTGCGTATAGCGAGCCAGATACTTCAGTACGCAGCTCGGCGAAGCAAACGGGCGTTTGGCGTACACGACCCAGTCGTGACGCACCGCCTTGTTGAGCAGTCCCTCGAAGGCGGCCGCATCGCTGAGCGGCTTCAGTCGGCCGCGGAATCCAAGCTCACCGGAAGCGCAGGCCTGTTTCAAAAGGGCGATGAATTTGCCTCGGAAGACGCGGCTCAAGATCTTCGCCGGGGCGAAGAACGGCTGGCGGCGTCCGCTCGTCTTGCTGTGGACCCAGCGTGAGCCATCGGGTGACAGGCCGCCGCCGGTCACCACGGCGTGGACATGCGGATGATGCATCAAGTTCTGCCCCCAGGTGTGCAGCACCATCAGGCAACCGATCTGCGCCCCGAGATGCTTCGGGTCGGCGGCGACTTCCAGCAAGGTCCTCGAAGCGGCGCGGAACAGCAGGCCGTAGACGACTCGCTTGTTCTGTAGCGCCAACGGCGCCAGCTCATGCGGCAGCGTAAAGACGACGTGAAAATAGGGAACCGGGAGCAGTTCGCTCTCACGCTTCTCCAGCCAGGCAGCGCGGGCCATCGCCTGGCACTTGGGGCAATGCCGGTTGCGGCAAGAATTGTACTGAATCTTCTCGTGGCCGCAGTCGCTGCACTTCTGCACGTGCCCGCCCAGCGCGGCGGTGCGGCATTGGATGACCGCACGGAATGCCCGACGCTGCTCGCGCGAAAGCATCGGGCCGTAGCGAGCCAGGAAGCCCGGCTCGCCGTCACGGAAAACGTCAGCGACTTCCAGGCTGGGTTTCATTGGCTGCCCTGATTCGAGGGAGGCTCGATCAGCGCCATCAGGCTGGGGGCTTCGTGGGCCTCCTGGAGGGAAACGTGTGTGTACAACACGGTGGTGTTGATGCTGCCATGTCCGAGCAGCTTCTGAATCACCCGCAGGTTCGTCCCCGATTCCAAGAGGTGTGTCGCGAAGCTGTGTCGTAGCGTGTGCATCGATATCCGCTTGGTGATGCCGGCCCGCCGGCCCGCCTTCTTCAACACCTGTCCCGGCGTGGCCAGGTCGTATTGCTTGTCGGGTGATGCGCCAGGAAACAGCCAGGCGGGAGGGCGGTAGGCTCGCCAATACTCGCGCAATAGCCCAAGCAACTCGGGCGTCAGCCGCGCGTAGCGGTCCTTGTGCCCCTTGCCCTGCCGGACACGGATCACTCTCCGCTGGCTGTCGATGTCCTCAGCGCGGAGGCTGAGAATCTCAGAAAGCCGCAGGCCGGCGTCGTAAGCCACCATGAACAGGGCGCGGTGCTTGAGGTTCGTGACCGCCGAGAAAAGTCGCCGCACCTCGTCGCGGCTGAGCACCACGGGGAGCCTCTGCTCCCGCTTGGGGCGCGGGAGGTCCGCCAGCGAGTTCGGACGGCCCAGCGTGTCTTGATAAAGATGCCGCAGGGCATTCAGTTGCAAGACGTACTGGCTCCGCGACAACCCGCGGTCGGAGACCAGGTGGACCAGGTACTTGCGGACGTCTTCCTCGCCCAACGCTTCGGGGGATCGCCCAAAGAAGCGGGCAAAGGCGGCGACCGCGTGGGTGTACACCCGGATCGTGTTCAGCGAGAAGTTCTTCAACCGCAGGTCTTCGATGTACCGACGTCGCAACGGAGTCATGTCGCCACCTTCCTGGACGCACCTATCGCGTCACAGAAACGTGGCTCACAAAACCGCAGAGCGCAAATCGGTAGAATCAACACAACCGGTATGCACGGACCGGCCAACTGACCGTGGAGCTCGCCAGAAGTGCGCCAACGAGGTCGGCGTCAAGTGCCCACGCGCAGCGTTTAGTTCAACGTTTGGGTTGATGCGACAGCGGCACGCACGTCTTTTGCCGGTTGTCACTGTTCAGAACGTCCCCGTTGTGATTTTACTCGGCCGCGCGACTTTGCTCTTGCGATGC
>CAZPNN010000203.1:0-2474 GCA_964587605.1 uncultured Chromatiaceae bacterium | reverse complement strand
CTGCGACAGCGGGTTTCGATGCTCTGGACGTTGGCACGGAAAAGCCCTTGGCCACGGCGCGCCTGGATGAGGGATTGCTTTTCCGTCTCTTGGAGCGTCGGAGTTTCGCGAATCGCAGACTCGACCCTGCGTTCCCACTCCTCCAGGGTTCTCTCAGGTTCGCTGGCGAGGGGGTCCCGGGTGGCATAACGCCCAGCGACCTCCCGCGCCGTACGCGCCTCGGGGCCGATTAATCGTAACAGCGCATCGGCGAAGCCCTGCCCCACCTTAGCGAGATAGACGCTCTGGAGACCGTTGCCCGCGGGAGTGAGGGGCGAGTACTTCTCGGGCAAGTGCCGGACCAATTCGGCCATGTGGTCCTTCGGTCGCACCCGGTTGGTCAACTCCTGGAACCGGACGTCCACCTTCCAGCCCACAGCGCTCCAGTTCAGTCCGGAGGTGCCGAATTCTTCAGGTTTAGGGCTTGGCGAGCAGTAGGACTGGGCGAAGCCGATGGCGGCAATGCGGGTGTCGCAGAAGGAAAAGATCAAATCGCCCGGGGCGACTTCCCGCATGGATTCGTAGAATGGGTTAAGTCGATCACCCTTGGAGCGCTGTGGGGACCACAGGTAGCCGCCGCCGATTTCGTGGCGGTAGGTCTGGTTCTGGTTGACCCACCAGTAGCGCACCGGTGCATTGAAGCATAGAGCCCCCAAAATGGCTCAACCTGCCGGATCATGCTGCTGGCTGGCCAGAGCATCGGTGGATCGGGGAACCAACTACTCTCTTTTCAATGCACAGGCACAAATCTTAGACAGCGTTCAGGGGTGGCAGTGATCCGGCACGATTCCTGTGCAAATGCCCGGAAATGCCTGGCGACACACGGGCAGGCACCGCGCTAACTTTGAAGTCCCCGCTTGACCAGCGCATCGCGCCAGGCGTATATAACATCCTATATAGGCGCTGCCCATGCTGCCTGCCCCCAAGCCTCTCAGCTGGCTCGGCGATTCACTGGACGTGGTTCGGGGCTTTGGGCAACCGGTGAGCCTGCTCATCGGCCAGGAGTTACGCCGCGTACAGAATGGCGTCGAACCCCGGAACTGGAAACCAATGCCGATTGTGGGTCCGGGCGTTCGGGAAATCCGTGTTTCGGCAGGTGGAGAGTTTCGGGTGATCTACATAGCCGCCAACGAGGATGGAATTGTCGTGCTGCACGCCTTCAGGAAGAAGACCCAGAAGACATCTCAACCGGATATCGCCAAGGCACGACTGCGGTTGCGCGCTATCTGAACATTGCGGAAGACATTCTCATGAGCATCCGGCGCTACGCGTCGAAAGGCAACGTCTTCGAAGACCTTGGCTTCGTCAAGGAGGAAGCCGCCGTCTATGCCATGCAGGTGGACCTCTCCGTCGAAATCGAGAAGTTCATCAGGCGCCGGAAAATGACCCAGGCCCAGGCCGCAAAGTTCTTCGGCGTCACCCAGCCCCGTATCAGCAAGATTCTGAACGGGCGGCTGAACGACTTCACCATCGATTTCCTGGTGAAGATGGTCAGCAAGACGGGTCAGACGCCGACTGTGGTGTATCGGCGCGCATCGCTGGTCGCAGAACCCGGCAAATAGTGCAGAGTTTGAGCATTGAACCGGTCACCCGTCAGGGTTGCCGTAATCGCGTCATGCCGATCTCCCGCCTCCTGCTCCTACAGGCGTTGCACATCCGGCAGCCGGCTGAATCGCCGGTCGAAGGTCCCAAACGGCAGGTGCCCTGCACGACGGGCAGTCTCAAGCGCAAGGCAGTCGGAGAACTCGACGCCGGCGTACTCGCGGAAGTTTGCCAGCGCGGCGATTACCACGTCGCTGTCCTGGATGGCCAGCGACCTGTGATTCAGCAGCATGTCGACCGCCTCGGCAATACCGGCGCGACGGAGACTAAACGCTGACGCGAGGACCCACATCGCCTCAGCCAGAACGAGGTGTGGAATCCACCCACCGGCAGCGATGAACTCCTCGGCAGTTCGCAGCTGGGCTTCGTCGTCGTTCGTAATCAGGCGAACCAGGAGGTTGGTATCAACGGCCCGCATGACGCCGCCGGGCATGGGCACGCAGGGCAGCCTTCGTGTCCACGGGTCCCTGCGCCGCCGGCACACCCTCTGGCACACCCTGCGGAAAGAGGGCTTTCCGGATGTCTGCCGAGGTGTAGCGCCCGGCGCGTCGGACGACGATCTCCCCGTCAACCTCGTGCCATTCAAGAACTGCACCCGGACCCAGCTTCCGGCGGATTTCAGCCGGGACGGAGATCTGCCCCTGGGCAGTCAGGCGGGAATTGGCGGTGACCATGCCGGGTACATTACCCGGGTAATGAACTTGGCGTCAACCTCGATTTACGGGTATTCCCCGCAGATTTGCGCGATAAGCCGGGGGCCCCGGAGGTCGCGGCTGAAGCCGCTCCTACGGCTGTCGCGCTCCGCTTAACGCCCCCCGCCACACCCTGACCTT
>CAZPNN010000202.1:0-4108 GCA_964587605.1 uncultured Chromatiaceae bacterium | reverse complement strand
ATCCTCAACGAGTCGGGGAGACGACGATGAAAAAGATGATCACCGCGTGGCTGCTGGCCACCGCCGCAGGCGTTGCATTGGCGCAGGCCACGCCGGCCGGCCTGTGGAAAACCATCGATGACGAGACCAGAACCGAGAAAGCGCTGATTCGCATCACCGAAAGCGGCGGTGTCTTCACCGGCAAGGTAGACAAGATCCTCACCGACCAGCCCGACGCGAAATGCGTGGAGTGCGCCGACGAGCGCAGGGACAAGCCGGTGCTGGGCATGATCATCCTGCGTGACATCAAACCCGACGGCGACGACCAGGGCACCTGGGTCGGAGGCGACATCCTCGACCCGAACAACGGCAAGGTCTACAAGGTCCGCATCAAGACTGCGGATGGTGGCAACAAGCTCGAAGTGCGCGGCTACATCGGCACGCCGATGGTGAGTCGCACCCAGACCTGGCTTCGCGTCGAGTAGGTTCACCTGGCCTGGCCGGCACATGGACGGGCCGCTGGGTGTGCCGGAGGGCCACATTTCATCTGGTTTCAGCCGGCGTCCCTGATGTGCAGGCTCTGGGACGAAATCGCGAGCGCGATCACCCACCATCCGACAGCGCTCGCGCCCTACAAGATCCCGCGCTTGACGTCTCCGGTCTACGGTATTACCTTTTGACTACCATCTCTTGCCGGAGATCTGCCCATGGCCGCAACCAGCCTCAAGCTAACGGATAAACTGAAGCGCCGCATCGAGCGGCTTGCCGGCTCTGCTGGCCAGACCCCGCATGCCTACATGGTCGAAGCGCTGGCTCGGGAAACCGATCGTGCGGAGCTGCGCGAGCGATTTGCCGCCGATTCAGCTGAGTCAGAGAAAGAGGCAATGACCAGCAACAAAGCGCATGACCTCACTGCAACCTTCGATTATCTCGCTGCCCGTCTGTCCGGGAAGAAGACTCGCCGTCCACGGGCTCGAGCATGGCGCGCGTCGAGATAAGCCGTCGGGCGTTCGCAGACCTCGAACGTCTCTTCGATTTCATCGCGACTGAAGCTCCGGAGCGGGCGAGCCAGCAACTGCAGAGCGTCCGCCGCGCATTCGAGCTGCTCGCCGAACACCCACTGCTCGGACGCGAAGCGGAGAATGGACGTCGTGAACTGGTCCTCGCGCGCGGGCACTACGGCTACATCGCGAAATACCGGTGGCTCCCTGCCGACGACGTTGTGCTTGTTCTCGCAGTTCGTCATCAACGCGAGGCGGGGTATGCGGAGGATTGAGCATTGATGTGGTCAATATTCAATGCCTGTGCACATTCGTGGGCTCAAAGGCTGGCTGGTTCGACATCAGCGACGACCTGCCGCAGTTTCAGGAGATGCCGGCCTGATACGTTTGCCAGCGCGAGCGGCTCAGGTGTCCTGCACGACCATCCAAACCATCTCTGCCTGGTGGCGATCCTTGGGTCTCTTCAGTGCATCGCGGCCCGGTTTGTTGCTGAGCCAGCGCTTGTGTAACGCAAACCATCTTGGGTCCGGCGCGACGAGCGGTGGCGGACGCGAAATTCACAAGTTCGTCGATGCCGAAGGCCTTGCGCACGATGGGAGGCGCTGTGGTGGACTTACCCGCGTCGTTAGGCCTTGCGATCACCACGACTGTCGGCACTGGCACGCTGTCGTGTGCCTGACCGAGTAACTTTGCCAAGCCTTGCTCACGGCCGTCAACCCGCATTTATAGACGACTTGACGGCTTTCCCAGGGTCGGATTCCTTGCCCATCCATAGGCCAGGGCGTACGCTTCTTTCATGTCTATGCTGACCGTCAAGCAGATGTCCTGGGCCGAGAAACTGCAGGCCATGGAGGCGTTGTGGGAATCCTTGAGCCGGGAGGATGATCGGCTGGAATCGCCCACCTGGCACGCTGATGTTCTGGAGGAGACCCGGCAGAACTATGCAGCCGGTCGCGATCAGCCAATCGATTGGGAAGCGGCAAAGCAAGAGTTGCGCAAACGCAGTGAATGAAACTGCGGATACTGCCGCCGCGCTGGCGGACCTCACCCGAGGCAAAACGCTTTACGCGAGACTCGAGCAGGGTCTCGGCCAATACTTTCTCAACACCCTCGTCGGTGACATTGACTCCCTGGATTGGAGACAGCATTCAGCCAAGTTAACCCGGGCTTTGAGCTGAGATTCAGCTGTCCATGACGCGCCAAACGATCGGCGGCGGCACCAAGAAGATCCTCTACGCCCTCAAGACGGCGCAGCGGATCGGCTTGCGGAACACAGTCAAGGCGCTCAACTCACGCAATACCTGCAAGGCCTGCGGGCTCGGCATGGGTGGGCAGAAGGGCGGCATGACGAACGAGCTGGGCGAGTTTCCCAGCGTCTGCAACAAGAGCATCCAGGCCCAGTCGACGGATATCCAGGCACCGATTCCCGAATCCGTCCTCACGCACCCGCTGGCGGATTTCCGGGAGCTCGATGGCCATGAGCTGGAGCACCTGGGGCGGCTCGGCGATCCGCTCTACAAGGACCGGGGGTCGGATCATTTCCGCGTGGTCGACTGGGCGTGGGTGCTGGACCACGCCGCCGCCCGGTTGCGGGGGATCGAGCCAAACCGGGCGTTTTTCTATTCCTCCGGCCGCTCTTCCAACGAAGCGGGCTTTGTCCTGCAGCTGCTCGCCCGGGCCTGGGGCACCAACAACGTCAACAACTGCTCCTATTACTGTCATCAGGCCACCAACGTGGCGCTGAAATCGACCATCGGCAGCGGGACCTCGACGGTCGAACTAGCGGACCTGTCGAAGTGCGACCTGATCTTCGTCATCGGCGCCAACCCGTCGTCGAATCATCCGCGGTTCATCCACCAGCTGCAGGCCTGCCGTCAGCGTGGCGGGCAGGTGATCATGATCAATCCGGCAAAGGAGCCCGGGCTGGTGCGCTTTGCCATCCCGAAGAGGCCCGCGTCGATGCTGAAGGGCGGCGACTGGATCGCCTCGGACTACCTGCAGCCCCGCATCGGCTCCGATATCGCGCTCTTGAAGGGCCTGGCGAAAGCGGTTCTGGCTCTCGGCGCCGAAGATCTGGAGTTCATCCAGCGCTACAGCACGGGCTACGCGGAATTCCGGGCGGACGTGGAGGCGGAGAGCTGGGCTGCCATCGAGGACCGGTGTGGCGTGTCCCGGGGCGACCTCGAGCGGGTCGGCGCGTTGTATGCACAGTCGAAGAACGCCGTGTTTGCCTGGGGCATGGGCATGACCCACCACCGGCATGGCGTCGACAACGTCGAATACATCGCCAATCTTGCGCTGCTGCGGGGAATGATTGGCCAGCCCGGCGCGGGACTGCTGCCACTCCGGGGACACAGCAATGTGCAGGGCATTGGCACTATCGGCGTGAAGCCGGTGCTCGCCAGCGAGGTATTCCAGCGAATGGAGCAGACGTTTGGCGTGTCGCTGCCGAGGTCACCTGGCTACGACACCATGGCGGCGCTCAAGGCCGCAGCCCGGGGCGAGGTGGATGCCGCAATCATCATGGGCGGAAATCTCCACGAGGCCAGTCCGGATTCGACCTGGGCCGATGCTGCCCTGGAGCGCATCGGCTTCAAGCTGTTCCTGACGACGACGCTCAACCGCGGGCACGTGGCTGGCAACGACGGGGGTGAGGTGCTGGTGCTACCCGTGACCGCCCGGGACGAGGAATGGCAGCCGACGACCCAGGAGTCGATGTTCAATTTTGTCCGGCTGAGTGATGGCGGAATCAAGCGCCTGCCGAACGTCCGACCGGAGGTAGTGATTCTGAGCGAGATCGCCCACCGTCTGCTGCCGGACAGTCCCATCGACTTCAGGGCGTTCCAGCAGCATCGTACGGTGCGGCAGGCCATCGCCGGCATCGTGCCCGGGATGGAGGAACTTGCCGACATCGACGTTGCGCGACGGGAGTTTCACATTCGCGGTCGGGTGCTGCATCAGCCTCTGTTCAACACACCGGATGGCCGGGTGCGATTTGTGTGCCGGCCCACACCCGCATCCAGTGGTGCGGGCCTCATGTTGACGACGGTGCGGAGCGAAGGTCAGTTCAACACCATGATCTACGAGCGCACCGACAGCTATCGGAACGGGGCGGACCGCTGGACGGT
>CAZPNN010000201.1:0-2210 GCA_964587605.1 uncultured Chromatiaceae bacterium | reverse complement strand
ATCGGCTGGGTGGGACTGTATACCCGATTTCCTGGGCGAATAACGCCTTGCTGGCGCAGCGGGAGTTCACGCTGGACGGCAAGCAGTGGTACGAAATCGGCATTCGCGACGAGATCGGCAACTACAACCTGTACCAGGCGTACTACCTGAGTGCCGACGGAACGATCGACGGCCACGTCTACAGCAAGGGCCTGCAGTGCGTGGTGGACCACGTGCACTACGCGGACTGGCGCATCGACCTGGATCTCGACGGGGCGTCGAACGACCAGATCCTGCGCGACGCGGGCGCCGGCTTCACGCCGCTGGCCACGGAATTCGATGCGGATGCCTCGACCGCAGTGAACCACGCCTGGCGTGTCCGGGACGTGACGACCGGCCTGCACGTCGACGTACTGCCCGGCTTCGATGGCTTCTCGATACCGGACGGCTCAACGACGACACCCGTCGCCGGTTACGCCAATCACACGGTCTTCGGCCGCTTGTTCCGCAGCAGCGAGAATGTCGGCTGGATCTTTTCACCGAACGTACAAGTGCCCTACAACGACGGCGAGAATATCGACAGCAAGGATATTGTGCTGTGGTACGAAGCCTACCTGCCCCACAGCGCTGCCGAAGGGTCCGGACTCTGGCACTCCACCGGTGTCCGGCTGGTCAGCAACCTGGTGCCTCCACCGCCGCCAGATGCGGACAGCGACGGCGTGCCCGACGCCACCGACAACTGCACGCAGGCGGCCAATGCCAATCAGATCGATAGCGACAGCGACGGCTACGGCAACCAGTGCGACGGGGATTTGGACAACAATACTGTTACGAATGCCCAGGACTACGTGCTATTCCGGAATCAGCTCGGCCAGCCGAGCACTTCCCCGGCCTACAACATCGCCGACCTGAACGGTAACGGTTACGTGAACGCCCAGGACTACGTGCGGTTCCGGCTGCTGCTCGGTGTGCCGCCAGGACCGTCCGGCGTAGCGCCCTGACAAGCGATCGGCGCGGTTAACACCCCCCGAGGCTGTTTACCCACGCCGTCAGCAGGCTGACGCCGCCAGCATCCAACTGAGTCGAGCCGAGCGGCGGCATGCCCTGCGCATCCCGCCGGCTCATTCGTGCTATCACGATGGACCGGGCCGCGTCTCCCGGCGCGATCAGTCGGGCGTCGGCAATTCCCAGGCTGCCAGCCTGCGGGACCATGTCGCAGATGTTCGCGGCAGCGAGTGGTGTGGTGTACTGCAGATCCATGCTGGACGGAGTCGGACCGCCTGGCCGGTGGCATTGCGAGCAGTTGGTGTGCAGCCAGGCGCGCGCCCGGTTCACCAGAGGCAGGCTGCTGTCGGTGGGGTCGGGGAGGGCCGGCAGGCTGGCCGGTGTACCGGGCAGCGGCGCACTGAACATCCCGATGCCAGCCAGAGTTGCCAACTGGTTCGCGTTCCGGTTCGTGCTGGGGTAGATCAGGTCACCGTTCAGCTGGGCGGTCTCGGCGCCCAGAGAAAAGCCGGCCGTTGGAGTATGGCAGCGCAGGCAATCGTTTTCGCTCGGGTAGATCCACGTCTGACCGTTCACCGTGCGCGACTTGCCGCCGATCACGCGGATCGCCTGGGTACCGGCGTTGTTCCATTCGTAGGTGTAGCCCGCCCACACACCGTCCGGGTGGCGCATCAGAAGCCGGGTCTCGACCGGCAGGCCATTGAGCGCGAAGTTCTTTACAATCACCGAACCGGCGGGCAGCGTCCAGTCGCCGCCCGCACCGCCGCTGATCGGCTCGATATCGATCGTGGCACCGTTCGGGATGCCGAAGTAGCGGGTCTTGCTGGCACCGTCGGACCAGAACTGGGCGTTCACGCCGTACGGAATCAGGCCGGCAGACGGCAGCTTGGGATCGCCGGTATTCACGCAGCCGGTGTTCACGAGGTTCGACGGAATCGTGTCCGGTACTGGCGGATCGCCCGGTACCAGGCGATGGATGCGGCTATTGCTGAAGTCGGCGAAGTACAGCTCGCCGTCCTCTCCCATGCCGAAGGCACTGATGTTGTAGGGCGTATCGACCAGTTCGTCATTGCTGTAAGCACCCTGCCCGTCGCCTTCCAGCGCCCAGACGCGACCGGAACCAAAATCGCCGAACACGTATCGGCCGCGCAAAGCGGCAATCGCCGTTTCCCGGTAGACGTAGCCACCGGTAATCGAGACGTCGCCATCGGCGTGCGGGTAGTCGG
>CAZPNN010000200.1:0-2340 GCA_964587605.1 uncultured Chromatiaceae bacterium | reverse complement strand
CGAAGAGTATCGCGTGGAAGCGGGGGCGCTCCTCTATACGGCGGCACCGTTCGGCTTGTTCCTGGCCACCGGCGTCAATGCCCTGGTAGCGGGCAACCTGATGATCGACAACCCTGAAACCAGCTGGCGCTTCATTCTCCTGTTCGGGCTGCTGCCGGCGGTCATCGCCTTTCTCGTCCGCCTGTTCGTCAAGGAGCCTGACCGCTGGGTCGCCACCGCACATAGCGGGGTGCGACCGCGCATCCGGGAGTTGTTCAATCCCGTCTTCTGGCCCCGGACCCGGAGCGCGCTCCTGATGACCTTCGTGGCCCTGCTGACATGGTGGAGCTGCAATGCCTTCATTCCGGTCGTCAGCGCCACCCTGGGTCAGGCGGCCGCCGCCGCCGCTGGGCTGGACAAGGCGGCCACCAGCGCGCTTGTCGAAAGCTGGAAGACCATCGCCACGACTTCGTTCAATCTTGGCGGCCTCATCGGCACCTTGCTGACGATACCGATCGCCAAACACTTCGGCCGCCGGCCGATGTTCGCCGTGTACTTCGGCGCTGCCGCGATCTCACTGATGGCCACATTCGGCCTCGATATCGCGAACGAGATGCGGCTATATATGTACTTCTTTATCGGCCTCAGCGTATTCGGGGTCTTCGGCAGCTTTACGTATTACCTGCCGGAACTGTTTCCCACACGGCTGCGGGCGACCGGTTCCGGCTTCTGCTACAACATCGGCCGGGTCGTGGCCGCCGCTGGTCCCTACGTCGTCGGCTCTGTCGCCGCAGCTGGCGCCGGCGAGCCCCAGGTAATCCTGAACGCGCTGTTCGCGGTGGCCTTCGTCCCGCTGGTTGGCCTGCTGTTCATCCCCCTCGTGATCGAGACCCGCGGCCAGACACTGCCTGCGTAGGAGCGACTTCAGGCGCTTCTGCTAACCCGTTTGTAACCGATCTATAACTGACGGGGCGACCGCATGGCCGGTATTCTTCAGGCCGCATGTCAATCACTCTCGACCAGGTCACCAAACAGTACCAAGGCAACCCGGTCGTCAATGACGTGTCGCTGGCGGTGGCTGAGGGTGAGTTCTTCGTACTCCTCGGCCCCAGCGGCAGCGGCAAGAGCACGCTGCTCCGAGCGATCGCCGGTCTTACTGATGTCGACCACGGACGCATCACGCTGTTTGGGCGCGACGTTACCCAGGTGTCGGCGCGGGAACGCGAAGTGGGCTTTGTCTTCCAGAATTACGCCCTCTTCCGGCATATGACCGTGGGCGAGAACATCGAATTCGCATTGCGAGTGAGGCGAGTGAAGCCCCCTGAACGGGAACGCCGGCGTAAGGAGCTTCTCGAACTCATCGGCCTGCCCGGCATGGACAACCGCCTCACGACCCAGCTCTCTGGCGGGCAGCAACAGCGCGTTGCGGTCGCACGGGCACTCGCCCACAAGCCGAAGGTGCTGTTGCTCGACGAGCCGTTCGGCGCGCTAGACGCCAAGATACGTGAGGATCTGCGCCGCACGATTCGGTCCGTGCAGCGCGAACTCGGCATTACAACCATTCTGGTCACCCATGATCAGGAAGAGGCCTTCGCCCTGGGTGACCGGCTCGGCGTCATGAATCTCGGGCGCCTGCTCGAAGCGGGCCGCCCCACGGAACTCTACAGCCGGCCAGCGAGCCGCTTCGTTGCCACATTTCTGGGCGCCGCGAACCTGCTGCTTCGACGGGAGTCGCGGCGCGGCGGGGAAGCGCCTGCAGGGCGCACGGAAACGGGCGCCAATCACCCGCACCGCGAGCAGGAAGTGGTGGCCATGCTGCGTCCCGAAGAGGCCGAGCTGGCACCCGACCGGGACACCCTTGCGACGAGCTTCCTTGGCTACGGACATGTAGAGGAACTGCAGTTCACTGGCGCCCTCGAGCGGTTGCGGATTCGCATGGGCACCGACGATGAGGCGCATATCACCGGCGCCACGGCAAGTGCCGTTCCTCCGGTGTGGATCGATGTCACGCGAACGCAGCCGGAACAGCGGGCTTTCCCGCTGACAACGGGCCAGCTGGTGGCGGTCGGCACGCGTCGCATTCACGTCCTGCCAACCCCCTTATCGAGCTTTACGGTGTGCGCCGAATCCCGCGACGCTGTCGACAGGCTGACTGCGAACGAGTGGCTCGGCGACCTCGCTACCCGCATGCAGACGCGGCTTTCGACGCAAGTGGAACCCCGGCTGGCATCCGACCAGATCGTCCAGGGAGATGCGCCGGCCGGTGTAGCCGTAGTCGCCGCGGGATCCGACTGCCCCGCCAAGGTTCGCCAGCTTCTCGCCCGGGGCGTAACCCCTGTGCTCTGCCTGCCGGAAAACGCG
>CAZPNN010000199.1:0-1523 GCA_964587605.1 uncultured Chromatiaceae bacterium | reverse complement strand
GCCCACTGCTCTCCGGAGATCCACTCTGCAGGGGGAGGAGCCAAGAAACCTGGCAAGTCCTGGGGAGCGGCGCAAGCGGTAAATCTGTCGGATTCGGCAGGAAAGGCGGCTGTGGGCGTTAACGGCCGTCGGGCTTTCGACCCCTGAGCAAGCCGGGCCGAAAGCGGGCAGAATTGGCGCGCGCCAACTGCCCAGGAACCCTTCATGTCGAACGCCGCTCTGCCGCAGCCCGGTCCCCTGTCCACACTGATTTTCGCCTCGCGCTGGCTGCAGCTGCCGCTGTACCTGGGCCTCATCCTTGCCCAGTGCGTGTATGTGTACCTGTTCGGCAAGGAACTGCTCCACCTCATTTCCGGTGCGGCCTCGCTCACCGAGGAGTCCATCATGCTGGTCGTGCTGGGGCTGATCGACGTGGTCATGATCTCCAACCTGCTGATGATGGTGATCGTGGGTGGCTACGAGACCTTCGTCTCCCGGCTGAATCTCGAGGGCCATCCGGACCAGCCGGAGTGGCTCAGCCACGTCAACGCCTCGATGCTGAAGGTCAAGCTGGCGATGGCCATCATCGGCATCAGTTCGATCCACCTGCTAAAGACCTTCATCGAGGCCGGCTCTCTCGGGGGACTGCCACTGTGCACGAGCGCGTCCGGCATGGCTGCCACGCAGGCAGCCCTGGAGCTGGGCTCGAATCTCAAGGCCTGCACCACGGTCACCATCGACGGCGTGATGTGGCAGACCGTCATCCACAGCATCTTCATCCTGTCGGCGATCGGCATTGCCTGGACCGACCGCCTGATGTCCCACGCCATGAAGCCCGCCCCGGCACGCTGAGCCGAAAAATTGGGGTCAGACCCGGATTATTGTTACGCGCCTACCGGTCCGCGAGAATAGTCTCCGCCACCAGGCAACCGAGCGGGCCATCCCGGCCAAACACGTTGACGTCCTGTCCGGGTGTCACGTCCAGTTTGAAGCGGTCCGTACCCGGATCAACGTTGTCGTTGTCGTTGTTGTCAGACCACGAGACACGCTGGAGCCGGCCGATCGCCGTGACCTCCGCGCCAATCCACTCGTGACTCAGGAAATCGTCTTCGACCTGATTGCGGACGGTGCGCTGGTCGCCCCCGCCGAGTCGACTGCAACGAGAGCGGAGTACCACGTTCCCGGCGCCAGGTTCTCCACCAGGTAAAGGGTCAGCCCGGGGTTTCTCAGCCGGATAGTGTTGCTCAGCGCTCCAGCCGTCGTACCGAAGCGGATCTGGTACCCGGCGAGGTTCGACAATACGGAGCCATCGTTGCGCTGCGTCGGTGGCAGCCAGGAAATCGTCGCGCTGCCCTGCGGGACGATGGTTGCTATTCCCGATGGACCCGGCTGCTTGCCGAGACTGGCGCGCAGGCGTGCCACGTCCCACGAATTGACCGACCCATTGCCGTCCAGGTCGGCGGCGGCCGCTGTGGCACTCGATCCGGCGGTCCGACCGAGTACGGAGCGCAGAATCGCGGAGTCGAACGAATTGGTTATCCCGT